>JAKSHU010000066.1 GCA_024399175.1 archaeon | reverse complement strand
CTCAGGAACTTCAGGAAGCAGTCCAGGGAACTCCAGTCCCGTCTCAGGACCGGAGACGCACAGGCAAAGATCGAGGCAGACGCACTTATCGCAAAGTGCGCACGCATGGGTGTCCTCCCCGTTACCGGCGGAGACCTCAACGCAATCCTCGTTCTCCAGAACGAAGACATCCTCTCCAGGCGTCTTCAGACCATCGTCTTCCAGAAGGGACTTGCAACCACCATCAAGCAGGCAAGGCAGCTCATCAACCACGGACACATCTTCGTCGATGGCCACAAGGTCACCGTTCCCGGATACATCGTTCTCCGTGAGGAAGAGGGTTCCGTCGAGTACAACCCCGCATCCCCCTTCACCGACGAGATGCACCCCATGAGGGCCGGACCCGGAGCAGCACCTGCACCTGTCGAGGCACCCGCAGAGGAATCCACCGAGGAGGCATCCGAATGAGCGCAAAAATGGGAATCGCTAACATCTTCGCCAGCTACAACAACGTCATGATCACCCTCACTGACATCACCGGAGCAGAGACTCTCGGAAAGGTCACCGGAGGAATGATTGTCAAACAGGCCAAGGATCAGTCTTCTCCTTACGCAGCTCAGAAGGCAGCAGAGAAGATCGCAGAGATCGCAGCCGAGAAAGAGATCGTCGGAGTCCATGTCAGGGTCAGGGCACCTGGAGGAAACAAATCCACCTCCCCCGGTCCCGGAGCCCAGGCGGCAATCCGTGCCCTCGCTCGTGCCGGTCTCAAGATCGGACGCATCGAGGACGTTACTCCTATACCCCACGACGGTACCAAGCCCAAGGGCGGACGCAGAGGACGCAGGGTCTGAGGAGGATTCGTCATGCAAATCGAGATTGTCAAAATGGAGGACACCAAGGCAGAGTTCATCATCAAGAACTCCTCGCCTGCAATGGCAAACGCCCTCAGGCGTACCATGCTCCAGGACATTCCCAAGATGGCCATTGACAAGGTGGACTTCCACCTTGGTCCCATCATGCAGGACGATAAAGAGTACGAGAGTGTGACCTCCCTGTTCGACGAGATCATCGCGCACAGGCTCGGCCTCATTCCCGTACCTACTCCCCAGGGAGCATCCTTCCAGAAGGACTGCTCCTGTGGAGGTGTCGGTTGCCCCAACTGTGCCATCATGTACAGTCTCAACAAGGTCGGTCCCAGGACCGTCCTCTCCGGCGACCTGATGCCTCTCGGAGACTCCACCCTCAAGGTCAAGGACGAGATGATTCCCGTCGTTGACCTCACCGAGTCTCAGGCAGTGCTCATCTATGCAACCGCAGTCATGGGAACCGCCAAGCAGCACGTCAAGTGGCAGGCGGCATTCGGAGTGGGTTACTCCTACATGCCCATCGTCAAGATCGACGATAAACTCGCCACCGACATCGATGTGCAGAAGGCAGCAGAGGATTACACCGGACTTTTCAAGGTGGAGAACGGAAGGCTCGTCGTCGACGATGTCCTCCGTGCCTGCGTCTATGGAAAGGCCATCGAACAGGACGACGCCCTTATGGGTGCAGTCACCGTCGAGTGGAACGACAAGGAGTTCC
Source organism: archaeon (assembly GCA_024399175.1). Lineage (GTDB taxonomy): Archaea > Thermoplasmatota > Thermoplasmata > Methanomassiliicoccales > Methanomethylophilaceae > Methanomethylophilus. Next base: position 7,240 of record JAKSHU010000066.1, on the reverse strand, counting down.
TCTTCAAGTTCGAGACCGATGGATCCCTCACCGCCAGGCAGGTCCTTGACAGCGCAGTCGAAATCCTGAACAGGAATGCGACGGAATTCGGCGAGATCGTTGACGCTCTTGAGTGAATAAACTTCAAAACGGTCGGGGCAAGACCCCGACCATCATTTTTACATCTCCATCTTGATGGAGTTATCGATCAGGACTGGTTGAACACGGGAGATCCCGTGTTCAGAAGAAGTCGTTAAGTTTGCAGATCCTGACTTTGTCGTTGTTGAACAGGGAGTCCATGCTGATCTCGATGATCTTGATCCTGTCCTTGGTGTATTCATCGAGGTCGTACTTCTCGCACACGTTCTGCGAGACCTTGAGGTATTTTCTCACGGAGGCCTCGTGCACTGTGAGGTTGAGCTTGTGTCCGCATCCGGGTTTCGTGCAGTGACCGGCAAGCGGGACCCTGCGGTACTTGGTTCCGCATTTGGTGCATCTGACGTTCTGTGATGCGAAACTTCTCAGGTTTCCGACCATGTCGGGCATGAAGTGCTTGTTGATGACCTTCATCGCGACATCCCTCGCGTCAACCGCACGGCATTTCATTCCGAGCTCGAGCTGGGCCGTCATCTTGTCGGTCATGCTTCCCAGGGTGGTGTACGAGGATTCCTTGGGACCTTCGGAGATGTCATGGGTGTCGTGGGTGAAACCAAGGGTCTCGTACTGGGTGTACTTTCCGATGCGTCCTCCGACGAGATCCATCTTCTTCTCGATCTCCTTGGGATCCTTCATGTCCATGGCCGCCTGGTAGAACTCCAGCGGATAGGATCTGAGACAGTCCACATTGTGGGCCTCCTTATCAATCTCGTTGGGGTCGAGCCTCGTGGTGAGAACGAGAGGACTGTCCATGAGTCCTCCACGTCTGTCCGGGAGGAAGACCCTGGAGAAGTTGAGGAGTCCGTCAAGTGCCAGAATGATGCAGTCCTCGTCACCGTCGCAGTTCCTCCTCTTGGATGCATGGTAGAACGGGTGTCCGTAGCATCCTCTGACGCTGCTGTATCCGATGATCCTGCAGAGGATGCATCCCGACGTGTGGGGTGCCAGACCGAAGGAGATGCTTCCGATGAGGTCGCTGCGGTTCTCAGCATTGTAGAATCTGGGGAGCCCGTAGATCATCTCCAGCTCGTCGTCAACGAATCTGGCGACCTTCACCATGTAGTCTCCGCACTCCTTTGCAGGGATGATGTCCTGGCACTTCAGCTCGACGGTCTGTTCAACGTCGGTGAGGGGGTCTCCGTTCCAGTCGTGGGTGTAGCCGAGCTGGTGGGCCTTCTCGATGCTGAGGCCGATCTCACGGGGCTTGAAGTGCGTGAGCGGGATGTCGGTCATATCGTAGCGGACCGTTCCGTCCCTGAAGATGGAGATGTCGTTCTTGCGCCTGAGGATACCCTTCTCGAGGATCTCGGGGGTCTTCGTCCTGGAGGTGAGGGCCTCCATACACTTCAGGGTCTCCTTGCCCTCGCTCATCCTCAGGGCCGCCAGTGCGGACTGGTATTCCGCCTCGATGTCGAGGTGGATGGGACTCTCCTTTCCAGGGTCCCTGGGGCGGTCCACGGGCTCCGTGTGGCATTCGCAGTCCCTGCACCACACACGGAACGTGGACGCTCCGCAGGAGGGGCATCTGCGCACTCCCAGATCGACGTTGAGCAGCACCTTCTTTCCGGACGGGGAGGCGCTCCTCTCCTCGCGCAGAGTCTTGATCGCCGAGGACGTGTCTGTGTCGGTGTGAGTGGCATCACCGAGGGCCATGAGGACCTGGACCAGCGGCGATCCCGCTCTCTCCTTGGCCTTCTCGGGACGACCCATCCTGGTTCCGATACGGGTCATCGCCTTCGCCCTGATCTCGTATCCTGCGGCCTTGCTGAGGGCCTCCAGGACCTCCTCTCCCTCGAGCTCCGCGACCTTCTCGAAGTGGCCGTCCACGATTCTGAGTCCCAGGCAGTCCGCGATGGGTTCCGTGAATCTGGATTCGATGTTCACGATGTTTCCCGACATCCTGTGCAGGGCGCCGAGCTCCTCCAGGATCCTCTTGGTCTCCGGCTCGCGGGGCACGCACAGGTTCCCCGTGTCGGAGACGGTTCCGTGGGCGACGATGTGGTCCCTGAGCTTCAGGATGCGTTCCATCTCGATGTCGTTCCAGTACAGATTGAACTTGGGGTGGAGTGCGACCCCGAACTGCTGGGACATCTCCTTGGAACGGGCGTAGGTGGGATCCTTCCAGTCCTCCGGGAGGTTGCCGTCGTTCTTCGCCTTGAGCTCCTCCCTGTGCCATTCAAGGGCATATCCGCAGGGGACGAGGACGTGGTTGTTCTCGCAGAACTCCCCGTAGGGGACGAGGATCTCTCCGTTGTCCACAACCTCCTGGACCTGGCTCTTGATCTTGGCGTACTCCTCCTTGGTGTGGCAGTACACGAGGTCCCCGTTCTTCAGGAGGAGGGTGGGGCCCTCGATGGTGTCCACGGGGGTGACGACACAGGCCTTTCCGGGCCTCTCGATCTTGCACTGGGTTCCGAGCGCCATGAACTCGTCCATGGCGTACATGCTGGCGGGGTTGTAGGCGAGGGATGCGAGTCCTGAGGTCCTGGCTCTTCCGTACCTCAGCCTGAACGCGCCCTTGGCGCAGGGGTGTCCGAAGATGGGACGTCCCGCGACCATGTCCCTCAGGTACTTGGTGGCGGGCTCGACCTTTTTCTTCTTCTTTTCACCGCTGTCGTCGGACTTCTCGACGGTCTTGTGCCTGTCGAGGTACTCCCCGATGAACTCCCAGCCCTTGATCTTCAGCTTGTCGACGTGCTTCTTCAGCTTGGGTGCCTTCAGGCACATTCCCTCGGCGATGACGAGGCATGCTCCTCCCCTGACCTGGTTGGTCTCGATGCGGGGGACATCCCTGAATCCTCCGAGCTCGGTCTTCTCGGTACCCTCACCGTCGATCATGACGGCGCACTGGGACACGATGAGCTCGATGTCCTCGGGTTCGGGAGTGAACTGGAGACTGGCGCACTGCTTGTAGAGCTGGATCTCCTCCTGGAGCCTTCCGACCTCCGGGGGAGTGGGCTTGTATCTGTCGATGCCCATGGCCTGACGGACGACATCGCAGATGAGGACGCTCATGGCCTGTCCCGTACCTCCTGCGGCACGGATGGGTCCTGCGAAAACAAGGTCTGCGAAATCTGTTCCGTCGTCGTTCTTCTTGATCCTGGTGTAGGCGATTCCCTCCAGAGGTGCGACAAGGATTCCCTCGGTGATGATGGCCAGTCCGATTCTGACAGCACGGTCCAGCTGCTTCTCCCTCGATTCCGCGGGTTTCTTGGCATACTCCTCTGCGACCTTCAGGGCGACGATTTCAGGGTTGCCGTGGATCTTCGTGTACTCCCTGATGAGTTGTGCCAGCCCTTCGACGTGGTAGTCCTCCAGAAGTTTCTCGACACGGGACGCGAGATCCTCCGCACGGGGGATCTCGACGACCGTCTTGGGGTCCTTTCCCACCTTTCTCGCCTTCTCGGCGATCTGGTAGAGGACCTCCGTGTCGTCTTCCAGCTTCTTGAAATACTCCGTCATCTCGACGCTGACCGGAGGGACGTCATCACCCATTTTCACTCAGCCTCTGCAGGGATCTCCAGGGCCTTCTCTCTGAAGATTTTTCTGAGCATGGTGACGAGCTCGCCCCTGAACTCCTCCATGCCCTCGCCGCTGACGGTGGAGATGCGTTTGGCCTCTCCCTCGGTCTTCACGATGTCGCATTTGCTCTCGGCGACCACGATGGGCACGTCGGAGAAGTTCTCCTTGATGTTGTTAAGCAGTTTCATCTGGACATCCAGCTTGTATCCGCAGGTCTCGGAGGGATCGATGATGAATATCATGATGTCCGTGAGATACCTCAGTGCCAGGACGGCCTGTTTCTCGATGTCGTTCCTGTCCTCGAAGTCACGGTCCAGAAGTCCGGGGGTGTCCACGATCTGGAACTTCCTCCATTCGTCCTCGATGTGTCCGATGGTGATACCCTTGGTGGTGAACGGGTACGGTGCGATCTCGGGGGCCGCGGTGCTGATGAATGTCACCAGACTGCTCTTTCCCACGTTGGGGAATCCCGCGACCACAGCGGTGGGGATGCGGGGGTCGATGGTGGGAAGCTCCCTGAGCTTGTTCTTGGCATCCTGCAGGAAGAGGAGATCCTTGGAGATCTGTTTCACGTAGGATCCCAGACGTCCGTAGAATCCCTTCTTGATGGATTCGATGATCGCAGGGTCTTTTGTACGCCTTACCTCCCTCAGGGACTGGTTCTTGAGAAGTTCGGTCCTTCCGGCTGCCCAGTTGAGGGCTCCGAGGGCCTTCTTGTAACGGTCTATTCCAATCACGAGGTTGACGAGCTCTGGGAAGAAGTCGTCCTGCTTCTCGAACCTCGGGAATTTCTGGATGTAGCCGACGAGAGTCGTCTCGACTATGTCGCCCGAGGCCGTGATCCTGGCGAGGGTAGTCTTCTTCTTGATGTCCAAGGAGACGCTTCCCTTCTTCGAGATCTTGGCGGCCCTGCGGAATGCCTTATCCATGAGTTCCTCTGAGCTGAGTACTGTCGGTATTGTAGTCTTCATTCCGGCCATACCTTCCCCATTCGTGCACGCTTATATTAAGACTCGCGCGGGTGCGCGCACCCGCGTCAGGCCTTGACAGACGAGAACGTCATGCGTATGAACCACAGGTCGTAGGTCATGTTCTTCTTCACGCCGAGCTGCTTGGGTATCATCTCGTAGGGGCAGTTCCTGATGCCGATCTGCGCCTTCACCTTCGGGGTCCCGACATCGTCCCCCAGCAGCGAGGCGAGGGACGACAGGTTGCAGCATATGTCCACGCCCATCAGCACCTTCTCGCCCTTCTGGGTCTTGTCCAGGAACGACGGGGCCTTTATCCCCCCGTACACCCCGACGCCCACGTAGACGTCGTCGTAGACGACCGAGTCGATGTTGATGTTGTACGGATCGTCGATGTTCAGGAACAGGGCCTCCGCCTTCCCGATCAGGTATTTGAGGACGTCGCCGACTATGTCGCTGTCGACCATCACGTAGATCCTGAATCCCGAACGTCCCGTGGAGGTCAGGTCCGTGAAGTCCACCGACACGTATATCGAACCCTCCACCACGCTGCGCGCTATGCGGTTGATGCCGTCGTCCACAGCGTACTTCACGGTCCTGGTGAACAGCTCCTCCAGCGCCTCCACGGTGTAGACGTGCTTCAGCTCGTTCATGGCCTTGACAGCGGCCTTCTTCACGATGTCCTTGATCACGCTGTTGGCGATGCCGTTCTCTCCGAATATGCCACCCATGTTGGCGGTTCCGGGGGTGCCCTCGATGAGACTCCACTCCGTGGATCCGTCCATGCCCCTCTGGCAGGTCTTCTCGTCGTTGTTGCCGTCGCTCATGGTGGCGGAACGGTCAATCTCCGTTCCGTCTGGGTCTTTCAGAATCAGGTACTCCTTGGTGTTGAGCAGGAACGTTCCCTCGAGGTCGATGACGACCCTCTCGCCGGGTGCCAGCTTGACGTCCTTGATGATGTGGACCTTGTCCTTGGACGTTGTCAGCGTCCAGTCGTTGAGGTCGACCGACGTTCCGGAGAGGTTCAGGATCTCCGCCCATTCGTTGTCCTTGTCTGTACCAGGGGGGTTTGACTCGAACTCGTTGATGATGACGCCGGTCACCAGGGGGAGATTGTACTTCAGGTTCACTCCCGCGTCCAGGTCGATCTTCGTTCCGGCTATCGGGGAGGGGATGTTGGACAGGATCGACTTGATTCCGGGTATGTCCTGCAGGCTGAGGTCGATCTGGTTGTACTGCACCGCCTGCGGCAGGACGGCATCGATCCTCACGCCCCTGACCGTGCCGGACATGTTGATCAGGTTCTTGTTGGTGGTCATGGTGGGGTCGATGTTCGTGGTCAGGTCCCAATCATTTCCCTTGACCGTGAATCCCGCTGTGACGTAGGGGGTCTTCGTGGTCTCCCCCTTGACCTTCACGTTGACGAACGATGTGAATCCCACTCCGTTGACATCTCCCGAGAACTCGGCCTTGACGACGTTCTTGGTGTACTTCTCCCAGGTCGCCATGTTGACCGTGAACTTCACGGTGAACCCCATATAGGTGAATCCCACGGTCTGGCCGACCATGGACACGTCGATGATGGCCTCCGCCTGCTCCGAGATCCTGATGATCTGCTCGCAGAACACCTCCGTAATCCTGTCCCCCAGCAGGCTGTGCACCCTCTCGTACGGGGCCATCAGGGCATCGTACATGAGCTCGAGGAACTCTGCGCCGTACTGCGTGAGCATCGTCATCGCCTCGGAGATCCTGTTCATGACGTCCTGTGCCATCTCCATGAGCTTGCGCAACGGTTCCAGGAGGGGTTCCAGAGCCTTCAGGAGAAGGTTGTACAGGTCCTGGAGGACGTTGGTGGTCGATCCGTATCCCACGCCGGCGAGACCCCATCCGGAGACAACAGCGATCTCGATGTCGACGGAGATGTCGAGGGTCCTTCCGAAGGCGGAGTCGCTGATACCCAGCGCTCCAAGGACGGTGCCGGAGCTGGCGACCTCGAACGAGAACGAGTCCCTCAGGGAGACGGGGAAGACCGTGCAGAACGCGGCGTCCTTCGATTCGTCGAATCCCACCTCGTGGGTGCTCCTGCCGTTGGCGAATCCCACCGAGACCACGGGTGACATCCTGTGGGACACAGAGAGTCTCTCGACATAGGTTTCCTCCCCGTGGAGGACGAACTCCCTCGAGTTCCCGATGTCCGTGAATCCGCTGAACGCGTTGATGTCCATGTTGGTGCGGAACTCGTCGCACATCGAGACCGCGAATCCCCTGATGTCCTGGGTCAGGTCCATCACCAGGAATCCGCCCTTGAGCAGAGGTAGGCAGCCCTTCTGCACGATGGTGAGCTCGCCCTTCTTGGACGTCTTGAGGGATTCCAGGGCGTGGAGGAGCTCGTCCGCCTTCTGCTGGTATCCGCGCATGACGGCCTGGTTCGAGTCCAGCTCCATCGAGGCTTCGAAGGATTCCGTCAGGGTCCCGTCGGCGCCCGTTCCGATGACGTGCGACCTCACGTGGTCCCTGAACGACTGGTCGCCGCATCTGAACAGGGAGTCCCTGTTCTGATCCGAAATTCCTGTTGTTGGTATTTTGAGTATTTAAACCCCTTAATAAATTGAGAG
>JAKSHU010000065.1 GCA_024399175.1 archaeon | reverse complement strand
GGAGTTCATCGTGTACGAGGACGTGTACGTGATCGCGGTGCACGAGATGAGGGGGATGCGCCGGACCGGCAGGATCTTCGTTGGGGTCATCCGCGACGGGTTCTACGAGGCGGAAGACATCTCCGACGCGCTCGCCGGCGTCGCCCTGCGGATCCTCGGAAGAAAGAATCCCGCCGTCGTGCGCGTCGACATGCTCGACATCCGGAGAGGGGGCGTGCGCAGGGAGGAGCTCGAGGGGATGCTCCTCGCGAAATGCGACCTCCTGTGCGTCAACCACCAGGAGCTGATGACGAGGGAGGAGGTGGACATCCTCATCAGATGCGGAAGCAACGTGGTCTACACATCCACCCGTTCGGTGGACAACTCCATCAAGCTCAACATCTACCGCTGCTCCCCCGAGAAGGCGCTGGAGGCCCTTGCGCGCAGGGACCTCGTGAGGTTCGTCGCCAACGACCTGCGTCCCCTGTCCGACAGGGGGACCATTCCCTTCGGCAACGCCGAGACCTTCCTCAGGAGACACGGGACCGAGGTCCCCTGCTCGTACGAGATCATGAAGGCGGTCGAGAGGCACAGGACACTGGACAACGTGTGCTACCCGGGCCCCGGAAGCTACCTCAGCGGCTGGAGGTCCGTCCTGAGGAAGCACGTCGACAGGGAGGGCCTGAAGGCCTACATCGGATTCCTTCTGGAGAACGGCAGGGGCAGTGTATCAGAGAGATTCCTCAAGGTTCTTTGCCGCGCGGGGGACCTGTTCACGCTGTCCTCCATCAGGACCCTCCTGGAGAGAGTGGAGGGCAGGGAGACCGACACGCTGGCGTCCGTCAAGGACCTCATCGACTGGGGTCTGCTCTACCGCCACCCCTCAGATGAGGATGATGCCGTGCAGAGATACTCGATGTCGGACTACGTCCGCTGCATCCTGAAGGACTTCGAGTCCGAGGGGGCGGATGAACGCGGGGAGATCGCGAATATGATCGCCGACTGCGTGGAGGCGTTCTGCGGCACACCGGAGGGACTGAAGGAGGCCTACGAGGACACCCATGTCCTGTCCGGTCTGCTCGTCTCGCACATGGAGGTCGTCACCGAGAAGGAGTTCAGCTCGGAGAGGCCCGTGATGAAGAGGATGTTCGAACTCATCGACGGCGGATTCTTCACCTTCATGAACACAGACACGGGAGATGCGATCAAGAGCATCCATGACACCATGAGGAGGTCGGACGTGGCACGGATCAGAAGAACGGGCGAACTGAAACTCGGCAGGGGGGAGCTGGAGGCCCGCATGAAGATCATCTCGCGTTACGTCACCGAGCTGGTCAACGGCAACGACCCCTCCGAGAGGACGATCGTTCCGATGATTCTGGGCAAGGTATACGCACTGCTCGCCGACAGATACGGATCCGACTTCTCGGGACTGGCGGACGGAGACCTAGACATGCTCTACGACTTCGCGAGATGCCAGTCCGAGATCACCGTGTACACGATGGACCACCTGGTGGCCGATGACTCCGACGTCAGGTTCTTCAGGCGCATGACAGAACTGCTGCTCGCGAGACACGGGCTGGAGGACGAGGAGGAGCTCCTGAGGCGCCTGGAACTCGGGTCCGTGGACGAGAGGCACGACCAGGACGTCTGCAGGGGCAGGCCGAGGGAGAAGGTGGAGGAGTTCCTCGCCAGGAGGATGGAGGAGGAGAGACGGAGCATACGCAGGATGCTCGGCACCCGCATCTTCCCCTGCACCGCGGGACAGAGTCCCCACGTCGTCAAGCACGAGGCGCCCGTGAGATACCACATGCTCGCGTTCCTCGTCAGACTCTTCGGACTGGAGGGCGGGGTCGAGCCCGTCATCGGGAGGATGTCCCAGGAGGGGCTGGTCGGATATCGCGACATCCGCGACCTCGCGGTGCTGTTCGAGTGGCTGAGGCAGAAGGGCGGCACGATGGACTATGACGGAAGGTGGGCCGACCACCCCCTGAACCTCCTGTACCTCAGGATGGAGGACAGATTCTCCCCGAGGGGCGAGAACGGCAGGAGGAGGATCCTGTGCAGGAAGAACGCCCGCACCCAGGACTACGCGAGGTTCCGCATCGCGATGTACGGTGCATACAACATCATGAAGAACCACGGCTACACGCACGAGGACCGCACCCTTGAGGCACTCGACGTCGGCTGGATCCTCGACACCGTCAACTCCCGCGAGGAGAAGGACGTGATCAGGGGCGAGGTGTCCATCCAGAACGCGTACCAGTTCGTCGACAACCAGACACTCTACAACGTGGAGCACGCCCTGAAGGGGGCACTCGACTCCAGGGACTACCAGTGCAGGGCCCTCGCCTATGACTGTCTGAGCGTCTCGTACACGATCCTCGGAAGGATCCCCGAAGCCACCGAGAGCTATCTCACCGCGGCCAACTACTACAATCTCGCGGGCAAGACCGCGCTCATGATGCTCATGAGGGCCAGGGCCGCCGAGACCGCGCTGTCCGCGGGGGACGTGAGCCTCGCCGTGGCGTCCCGTGACCGGCTCAAGGAGTACGTTATGAGGAACGAGTCGGACGCGCCCCTGATGTGCCGCATGATACGCGAGTGTCTCAAGAAGTGTTACTGACCCCGCCTAGACGACGGAGGATCTCCAGATGGGAATGGGCATACTCCTTCCCCAGCTCCGAGTTGCAGAAGGTCAGGACCTCATCCAGGAGGTACTGGTTCTGCTCGTCGACATTGTTGAGCGAGGAGTCAATCTGGTAGATCTTGGAGGCGGTGATGGCCCGGAGCCAGAACATTCCACACTGGTCATAGTACCTCAGAGCCGCCTCGTAACGGCTCCTGGCGTTCTGCAGGTTACCGTTGCTGAGGTCGTAGTCACCGCACTTCTCCTCGAAACGTGCTAGGAGGTTGTCCTTCTGGAACCTGAACAGGAAGATCCTCTGGTAGGCGTCATCGAGATAGTACCTCGCCTCCAGCATGTTATGGGAGCGAATCTCGATGTCCGCCAGAAGCAGCAAAGACATTATGCGCTCGCACACGGGACATGCCTCCTCGTTGAACAGGTCGAGTGCGATCCTGCGGGCGTTGTTGAAACGTATGGATGACATGTCCCCAGGACTGCCGACGGACGTCCTGCCAGAGCCCCTGCGGGAGGTCTTCTCGGAGAGGATCCTCCCCACGAGCGCCCATGGCTCCACGGGCTGCCTGTCATCTGAAAGGAATCCCTCGTGACGCAGCATCATGTTGACGCGTGCACGGTTCAGCTCGAGACGGTGGCGCAGAGGCCCCAGGTAGGAATCCTCCTCGCAGGCCTTCACGTCGAACAGCCGGCATGCCGCGTCCAGGAACACCTCCGCTATGCGGGGGTCACGGTCTAGATGGTACTCGCCGGCACGCAGGTACAGTAACGTCTGCAGTCTGTCCACGTCATGGCACTCCTTCGAGAGGGGATACTTCGCGGCCGAAAACCGGTCGATCATGGACTGGCACCGCTGGAACCCGCGGAAGACCCCGCCCTTGTCCGACCTGTGCTGGAGACGGGGACGCTTTCCGAGAAGACCCAGATGTGCGATGCTGAGACAGATCAGTCCGTATTCCGCGAGACGACGGTCCTCGGGACCCTGGACGATAAACGGGGAGCTGGGGTCGCGTCCGTCGAGGATGCCCTGGACATCGACGTTGAACTGGAGCTCCCTCTCCTCGCAGTCGATGACGGCCATCATGTCCGCCACGATCGGATAGATGCTGCGCTCGAGACACACGGACCTGGATCCGCGGAAGCCCCGGGAATACGTGAGATAGTGGCTGAGCACGCGGATGGTGTCGGGGAGGGGAATGTCGAACACTCTGTTCCTGAGCAGCTTGTCCAGGTAGTCGTCGATCCTCTCCCCGATGTCGGGCAGTCCCCCGGCGCCGCAGCGCTCGGCATGGCACATCATCGAGTCGAGGAGGTTGAGATACATGCAGACATCGGTGTTCCTGTGTCCGGCGTCACCACCCAGCTTCCCGAGTGTCTCCGACGCGCCACGGACGGTGCGTCCCCAGCGTGCGGGATCGAGGACGATGTACGACCGGAGTCCCTCGGTGAGGGTGGGGGCGAGACGCAGTCCGCACTCGTCACCTCCCTCCGTTAGGTCCTCGTAGAACGCCAGCGAGAAGTCCCTCATGAACTCGATGACCGTCTGCGTGTCGGACTCTTGGAAATCGGGGAAGTTGGTCAGGAGGTACTCCCGTATGACGTTTCTCTTGACAGATATCGCGTTGTTGTTGAACATCAGGAAGCTGCTGACACGCCACACCATCTCCGTGATCTTCGGGCACACGTTGTATGGCGGAAGCATGCACCAGTGAGGAATGAGCTCGTGAAGCCTCTCGAAGACCCTGACGGTCCTGCCGAACAGGGCGTGGGTGACTGAACGCCACTCCCTGAGGACGGCGAGGACCTCGTCGCGCGTGTGGACCTGGTGGCTCTCACGGAAGTACTCGCTGACTATGGTCACCAGGGCAGGGTCGCTCAGGTCGGCGACGGTTCCCAGGGCCAGGAACTCCTCGAACGTTATGTTCGAGTTCCTGAAGGTGGCACAGATGCGCCTCAGCATGTTGTAGGACTGTTGCTGGGAGAGAGGACCCATCTTGGCAACATATCCGACCGCGCCGGCGGTACAGCGACTGTCGAGCAGCCTCTGGGACGTGTAGATGATGTCCTTGTATCCAAGGTCGAGGAGTCCGCGGAGGATGTACCAGGAGACGAGAGGACGGTAGTGTGCACCGGACATCGTGACGAGCTGACACCCATCCATGGCGCCGATGTCCCCGAGGATCTCCTCGGCCACCTTGCGGCTCAGATCCGGATCGGACCCAGGATCACCATGTGTGCTGGACGCGATCCTGTCCTCGACATCGAACGTCACGGTGCCACAGGTCACGTACCTCTCGGGATACCGGACACGGAGCTCCTCGGCCAGACACTGCATGAAGGCATGCTTGCCGGACATCGGGGACCCCACTATGGCACAGACCCAGGGAACATTCATCGTGATGGCGCTGCTGATGCATCCCAGAGCGCTCTCGAGATAGTTCGTGCGTTCCCTGCAGTCCACGAAGAAGAGCGGCTGGTCGAACAGTTCCAAGGTTCCGCTGCCTGTGTCCCGGTCGATGTCGGTCATAACGGCCTGTCATCGGGACCGGAATATATGAGGGTTGTCGGTGAAAGTCCGACCGATCTCATTTACCCAGACCATTGATTTATACTCGGATTCACATTCACGGTCATGAACTCCGGACCGAAGAAGGACCCACACTGCCAGGACCCCCGCATCATATGGGTCGGCCCCAGACTGTCCGACATCACAGACTGCGAGGATCAGCTCTTCTCCGGTTCCATCACCACATACGGACTCAACGCCATGCTCGACCATGACGGCACCGCCAGGAGGAACGGTTCCGGAGCAGTGATCGGGATTCCCCCGATGCCGGAACTCGTCAAGGAGATCCTGGCTGCGCGGGAACAGGGAGGACCGCGGTCCGACGCCTATTTCAACATCGCGTATCAGGAGAGCGGACTCTGCACCGTCCGGACCGGGAAGGACGGCGCGGGAACGGAGAGGAAGCTGCGTGTGAACCACAACAACGCCGACCCCCTGAGGGACATCTTCATCTTCCTGAACATGGCGGACATCCTGCATCAGGCTGGGGCTTCCGCGGACAGGATCCGGTTCATGTCGTACGACCCGAGTACGCTGGACTTCGCACTGGAGTCGGATTTCCTGGGCAGGGTGCTGTCCGGGTACCTCGAATGGCTCGTGGACAGGAAGAATGGCTGGTCCGACATGCACGACCGTATCACGAGACTGGTCAACGGCATCAGGCGCGGGGAGCCCACGGATGTCGAAGGCGCGAAGGGACACCTCGAGGCTCTCCTGACGGACCTGTCGGGAATCGAGGTGGCCGACAAGGACACCATCGGGTGCGCGCTCCACTCCGTGTCCAACCTAATCCGTAGGCACACCCTGTGCCTGAACGACAGTGTGGATCTCGTCAGCGAGATCAACGACAAGACCTCGTTCAGGAGGATGTGCGAGGAGGTCGGGGTGCCGACCGTCGAGAACATGGTGATCGACCCGCACGAGGACTCCCACACCTATCAGATGCTCAGGAAGTACATCCCCCGCGGCACCATCGTCCTCCAGAACATCAGGTCGAGCGAGGGCAACAAGACCTTCCTCGTGAGGGAGCCCGCGAACAAGGAGGAGAGGGACCGCACCGATGCCCGTATCGACTCGATCATGAGCTCGAGAGGACGGTTCATCCTGTCCCGCTACAGGGACCCGAGCATCCCCGTTAACGTGCACGCGCTGATTTCGGACGATACTGTGTCGATTACACGCCCCTCGCTGCAGATCCTCGACACGGGCAACGACATGCTGCTCAACTGCGGAAACGACTTCCCTGCCTTCGAGCAGGTCCGGATTGACAGGCCCGAGATGGTGGAGCAGATGAACACCTATGTCGAGTGGATATGCAAAGCCCTCCAGGGAAAGGGGTACAGAGGGATCATCGGGTTCGACCTGCTTCTGGGAGACCGTGTCGAGTTCATCGAGGCCAACGCCTGCTTCCAGCCCTCCACGGCCCTGCTCAACAGGGCCCTGGCCGAGAACCACTATGAACACGGGGAAGGTGGAGACTCCCCCTACCTCAGAAGGGATTCCAGGAACGGGGGAGTCTCGAGATGCGTCAGGAAGGGAGAGGAGAGGAAACCCTCCATGCACATGCTGAACCTCCTATCGTTCTACGACGTGGACCTCGACACCGACGACAAGGAGCACGCCCGCAGGGTCAACGGCATCATAGAGGAGGTCTATGAGAGGTGCCACGGAAGGAGGGACGAGGGCGGAGGGACGCTCCGCCTCCCCATGACCAGCAGCGAGTTCAGGGCCCTGCCGGTGCCGTTCAGCAGGATCGTCTATCGCGCCCCCAACCACCCCGCGGAGCTGGGATACAGGAGCAGGAGCCTCAGGCACCAGGCGCATATCCTTAGGACGCACAGGGAGAACATCGGGAGGCCGCTGGAACTGATCGGGAGACTCATGGCCCTCGTGCCCGTCCCCGAGGGATTGACGGAGTCACCACTCACGGCGGATGACATCGAGCTGTACGCACGCCATGCACGTTCCCTCGTCAATCTGGCACAGTATATCCCCGAGAATAGAGGGGACGATTTCAGGAAGGTGGCGGACCACCTCGGCAGGCTGAGGAACCACCTGAGGGGGAACATGCCGCAGGGAGACGGTCCCGACCAGGAGCACACGAGGAGGATGATGGAGTCGCTCATCGGGATCTGCGACAGCGTGGAGACCGAGGGGACGTTCAGGTCGCCCGAGCCTGTGTCCGAATCCGACAATCCGGACCTTGACGCCCTTGACATGGAGAAACTGGAGAGCAGCTCCCTGCTCGCCGAACCGGGCGCATACCTGTTCGCGGTCACGTTCCGCAGGAACATCACGAGCACACAGTGCGACAGACTGCAGATCCACCCCTGTCTGACGGCACCATCCAGGAGATGGGACGGACTCATCGACGCTGCTGGAGGGGCGGGGGACAGGACGTCGCTGCTCCCCCTGAAGATCGCACTGATGAACGAGGGGGCGAGACTCTCCGCGAAGACCCTGGAGAACGTGTTCCCCCTGGAACCGTCCGAGATCCCTCCGGCGGACAACTGCACGCCGTCCGGATTCAGGAAAGCCGCCCGCAGGAGGAACAGGGGGTTCGTGCGGAACCTGCGCTTCTGGGGAGACAGTCGTTTCGGCGAGTCGCCCTCGATCTCCTTCGACGCGGAGCTCCCGTGCGGGGAATACGACCACTACGGAAGGAGGATGACGGGCGTTCCGGTGAAGATCCCGCTCAACAACGACATAGCTGACTACTCCCCGTTCAGCATCGAGCTGGAGAACGGCTTCGTCCTGAGACACTACGGCGAGAGGGTGACGGACCTGAGACGTCTGGTGTCGAACTACCTCGTGGAGGACGGGGGCGAGGGCTCGGTACCGCTGGAGGCGATACTCTCCCAGGAACCCGGGAACATAGAGGTCCGCCAGAGTCACACATGCATGCACGTGATCAACAACAGGGGATGCAGGTTCTGCAAGTACACCAGCAGCAAGCTCGGACCGGAGAGCCACACCATCTTCGACCTCGATGACATACACGCCGCGCTCTCGGCATCCAACCTCAAGGACCGTGCCAGGTCGGAGGTATCGTTCAACGACATCTCTCTATCCATCGGAGGCGGCACCATGGGCGGTACCGAGGCGGACAGGACCAGACGCATCACCAGCATCTGCGGATACATCAGGGAGACCTTCGGCCCCAAGAGGGTGCTCGTGAAATGCGTACCGCCCAACGCCCACTCGGACCTGGACGAGTATAGGCATGCAGGAGTGACATCCATAATGATGAATCTGGAACTGTTCGACCGCAAGCGTGCGACGAAATTCATGCCGGGGAAGAGCGTGGTCCCCACATCCACATACCTCAGCACGCTCAGGCATGCGGTGGCCCTGTGGCCCCTGCCCGGCTCCGTGATGTCTGGCCTGATTCTAGGACTGGAACCCGATGCATCCTTCCTCGAGGGGGTGCAGCACCTCGCAAGCATCGGCGTCAGCCCGGTCATCTCCGTGTTCCACCCTCTGGCGGGCACCGCGCTGGAGGACCTGCTGCCGCCCTCGAGCGAGCACGTCTACGACATGCACGGAAGGGCCCTGGACATCTGCGAGGAATGCTTCGTCCCCCTGGGTCCGAGCGAGATCATGTCCCAGTTCGACAAGGTAGTCATCCCGGACGACAGGACCGCCAGGATGCTCGACCAGGGCCTGAACATGCGCCACAGTCTCAACGGGGGCATCTGAATGATATCCGAGGCTTTCAGGGACACCCTTGGAGAGTACTGGCTGAAGATCCGCAGCCGCCACTTCTGGACATGGACGCAGCTGGTCGTCACGGTCGTCGCCGCGGCGGTGATCCTGTTCACGCGCCACATGCACATGATAGGCAGCATATCCGGCGCCAGCGACTACTACACCTATCTCGCCGCCACGCTGATCGCGTTCCTCGGTGTCTCCGTGTCATGTTACATCTTCCTCATCGAGTCCATCAGG
>JAKSHU010000064.1 GCA_024399175.1 archaeon | reverse complement strand
ACGGAAAATCCTGCAACCCAGAGGAGCATGCCAAGGCCGTCGAAGAACTCAAGGCGGTGATTAGATGAGCGGAGAGAAACTCGCACAGCGTTCCTATTACGGAAAGGCACTGGCAAAGCTCGCAGAGACCCACCCTAACGTGGTCGTCTTTGATGCGGACCTGGCCGGTTCGACTAAGACTTCCAGTTTCCAGAAGGCTGCCCCGGACAGATTCGTCCAGGTCGGAATCGCGGAATCCAACATGATCGGCGTGGCCGCGGGAATGGCAGCGTCCGGAAAGGTCGCGTTCGCATCCACCTTCGGAGTCTTCGCCAGTGGAAGGTGCTGGGAGCAGATCAGGATGGCTGTGGCGTACCCCAAGCTCAACGTCAAGGTCGTCGCCACCCACTGCGGTCTCTCTGTCGGACCTGACGGTGCGACCCACCAGGCACTCGAGGACATCGCCATCATGCGTTCCCTGCCCAACATGACCGTCGTGGTGCCCTGTGACGCACACGAGGCCTACGCAGCCACCCTCGCACTCGCCGACTATGATGGTCCCGCCTATATGAGGATGGGACGCTCCGAGTTCCCCGTCCTCAAGGAGGAGGGATGCGGATTCCAGATCGGAAAGGCGGAGGTCCTCAGGGAAGGAAAGGACGTGTCCATCATCGCATGCGGACAGATGGTCCAGACCAGTATGGAGGCGGCCGAGCTTCTCGAGAAGGAAGGCATCAGTGCCGAGGTCGTCAACATGGCCACCATCAAACCTCTCGACGAGGCGGCGATCATCGCCACCGCATCCAAGACCGGTGCGGTCGTGACCGTCGAGGAGCACAGCATCATCGGAGGACTCGGTTCCGCCGTCGCGAAGTGCCTTGCGGAGAGCAGGCCCACCCCCATGGGAAGGGTCGGAACCAAGGACACCTTCGGCGAATCGGGAGAGGCCGAGGAGCTTCTCGTCAAATACGGACTCACTGCCGCGGACATCGTGTCCAAGGTCAAAGAAACAATCAACAAAAAGAGCTGATAATCATGAAGATCTTCATAGACACCGCAAATCTCGAACAGATCAAGAAAATCGACAGCTGGGGAATCCTTGATGGAGTCACCACCAACCCCAGCCTCGTCGCGAAGGAGAACACCAACACTCCCGCCCGTGTTGCAGAGATCGCCAAGATCCTCGGAGACCGTCCCGTCTCCGCAGAGGTCATGGCACTCGATGCAGAGGGAATGATCAAGGAGGGACGTGAGCTCGCCAAGATCGCACCCAACGTCAACGTCAAGCTCCCCATGTGCGAGGAGACCCTCAAGGCAACCAAGGTCCTCTCCTCCGAGGGCATCGACGTCAACGTCACCCTCATCTTCTCCCCTCTCCAGGCACTCCTCGCCGCAAAGGCCGGAGCGGCCTACGTCTCCCCCTTCGTCGGAAGGCTCGATGACATCGGAGACCGCGGAAACGACATGCTCGCAGAGTGCGTTCAGATTATGAACACCTATGGATATGGAACCGAGATCATCGCTGCCTCCATCAGGAACCCCATGCACGTCCTCGATGCTGCCGAGATGGGCTGCGACATTGCCACCATCCCCGCCAACGTTCTCGAGCTGATGCTCAAGCACCCCAAGACCGACGAAGGAATCGCCAAGTTCAAGGCCGATTACGAGAAGGTCAACGGCAAACAGTAAACGTGATTGTTCATGCCGGATGTGACTGTTGTAGGTGGAGGTCCCGCAGGGACGATCTCTGCCAGACTTCTGGCCACATCCGGCAGGGACGTCGTTCTTCTGGAGGAGCACCACTGTTCCGGTGTTCCCACCCATTGTGCCGGTGTCGTGTCCAGGGATGTCCTGGAGGGACTCGGCGTGCATGCCGACATCGTCGGCACGATATCCTCCGCCGATGTCGTGCTTCCTGACGGAAACGTCATCCACACCTCCAAGAGGATGCCTTACGCATATGTCCTCGACCGTGCCAAGCTGGATCAGGATCTTGCGGATGCCGCCTCCGATGCCGGTGTCGACATTCGTTACGGGGCCCATTACAAGAGTTACGAGCGTACCTCGGACAACATCACCGTGACCAGCAACATTGGTCAGTTCAAGTCGGATCTCCTCGTCGGTGCGGACGGACAGAACTCCGTCATCGCCGCGAGTCTGGGTAACAACCACGTGAAGAAGTATCTGCGTGGAATCCAGGTCGACATCAAGCATCGCTGTGACGACGAGGAGAAGATGATTCTGCGCCTGGGCAGCGAGGTGGCCCCCGGATTCTTCGCTTGGCAGCTGCCTCTGGGAGACATCACCAGGGTCGGACTTGCGATCTCCGCGGACTGCGGTTCTCCCAACCACTATCTGGAACGTCTTCTGAAGAACACCGGGCTGGATGGATGCGAGCGTCTGGAGACTTATGCAGGGAGGATCCCCCTGGGAGGAAGGCGTGTGACCTATTCTGACCGCATCCTCCTCATCGGTGACTCCGCAGGACAGATCAAGCCCGTGTCCGGTGGCGGACTCTATCCCATCACCCGTGTCGCACCTCTTCTCAAGGAGACCGTGGACCGCGCATACTCTATGGATCTCTTCAACTCCACCGTGCTGGCACTGTACGAACGTTCCTGGAAGAGGGAGATTGGCAAGACCCTGTCCAGAGGTTACCGGCTTCGTAACTTCTATGACCGTCTGGACGACCAGGAGCTCTGTGAGTTCGGAGCGATATTCGCAAGGCCCGACGTCTCCGAGCTGCTGTCCGACATCGACGTGGATGATCCCAGCAACGTGGTGAAGCCCATACTCAAGATGAAGGGCGTCAAGGGTCATCTTCTCAAGACCTACCTGAGGACCCTCATATGAAACAGGTCAGAGAGGCCGTGGTGCCGAACGGGCGTGCCTCTGAACTGATTCCTCTGATGAAAGACTCTGGGTATGTCGATCTTTCTGCCAGGATAACCTCCGCGGACGGACACAGGCTGGTCCCCATCAGGGACGAGTGCATCGAAGCGGTGCGCGATCTGGGACTGGAGATCACCTCGGGTCCCGCATATTCCGAATCGTCACGCCCTCCCCTTGAGAGGATCTGTGACAGGCTGTCCGACCTTCCGCAGGATGTTCTGGGACTGCTTCCCGACAAATGGGAGCTCGCAGGCAAGGTGGTCACCCTGAAGATGGATGAATCTCTGTTCTGCCACGGAGAGGCCATTGGAAGGGCATATGCGGAGGTGCTCGAGGTGGACGCGGTCCTCGCGGACCTGTCCGGTGTGTCCGGGGAATTCCGTGAGCCGGACATGAGGTTGCTGTACGGGACCTCCGGTGAATCGATCAAGCTGGAGAACGGGATAAGGTACTGTTTCGATGTGACCAAGGTGATGTTCGCATCAGGCAATCTCGTCGAACGCAGACGCATGAAGGAACTGGACTGCAGGGGCGAGACCGTGGTGGACATGTTCGCCGGAATAGGTTATTTCTCTCTGCCTCTGGCGAGATTCTCCGGGGCCACCAGGGTGTTCTCCTGTGAGAAGAATCCGAACTCCTACCGTTTCCTTCTGAAGAACATAGAGTTGAACAATCTCACCAACGTGATTCCGATACTGGGGGACAACCGGGACATATCCGGGACCCATTTCGCGGATCGCATCCTTATGGGGTATGTGCAGACGACCTCCCAGTTCGTGCCGAAGGCATTGACGATGGCCAAGAAGGGATGCATCATCCACTACCATGACACATTCCCTGTCGGAAAGGAGATGGAGATGACCTGCGAAATCTTCGATAGGTACTGTGGTGTCGGAAAATACAGGGTGGAGGGGATGAGGGAAGTGAAGTCCTTCGCCCCGTCCGTCTCCCATTACGTTGCGGACATCCGCATTCTCTGATCAGACGCTCTCGCCGGAACTGCAGGCCATGAGGAGGGTATTCATCTCCTCGCGGTAGGTCTTGCCGTCCGCATCTATGACCTTCTTGACGAAGGGTTTCAGGAATTCGATGAAACTCTTGTCCTCCGCGGTGAGTGTGAAGTGAAGGCTGGCACTTTCATCATAGGTGTACACGAATGCGGCAACAAGCGCCCTTGATTTGGAATCCTTGACGGTGGAGGCCAGTGCGGTCTCGTGAAGCATCTTGAATCCTCCGACCTTGGCGGCCTTGGCCAGGGAGTCGGCAAGCCTGGTCATGTATCCGGGCTTGGTGAAGACAGGCAGGCTGTTCACGACGTCTCTGGAGATGAATGCCTTGCAGGCCTCCTCCAGTGCGGTCGAGGGCGATGCCTTGGGTTTCTCACCGTAAGTCTCAGCGAAGTCCGAAGAGGTGAATGCGCCGATGACATCTCTCCAATGATCCTCCCACAGGACGGAGATGGCCTCGCTGGTCTTTCCGTTTCTCAGGACGACAGGCATGGGGCGGTCGGTCAGGAGTCTCCTGAGGCCGTCCTTCTCGGACTGGGGCCCATCGAGGGCCGCGAGGAATCCGTCAAGGTTGGATCCGTGGTTGGTGTCCCCGATGATGAGGGTCATCTGGCTGCTCTGGTTCAAAAGACCCAGCTTGTCTCTTTTGATCTTGTCCACGAGGCTGCGGTCGGTCAGTCTTCCGATCATGTAGCTCTTGAGCTCGTCGCCTTCGATCCTGACAGTTCCAGACTCGTTCTCGGAGTGGTACTTGTGCTCGACGGTGACCTCGAAGTCATCGAGGGGGTCTACCGCACACAGCTTGGACACGAGGAAGGCGAGGGTGGGCACGTCCTTCGTGCAGTCCTCGCAGATGTGGATGGTCTTGTCCAGAGACTTGATGTGGATGTTCAGGGACACGGCTCCCTTGTGGCCGCACTCGAGTTCATCCTCCTTGAACTTATAGGGGGTGTCCCACCAGGCCTCGTAGAGATAGTCCTCGGGCATGTTGGGGTCGTCGGAGCAGACCAGTCCGTCCTCGAAGGAGTACAGGTGAAGCTTGTACTTCCTGATGATGGGGTTGTAGTAGAGCAGTCTAATCTTGGGATCGTCATAGTGCTGGCATCCGATCAGCATCGCCGCGTTGACGGATCCTCTGACGGCATAGGGGACCTTCTCTCCGCCGACGTTCGCAGTGGCCAGGAGGGGAACCTTTCCCGCAGCGCTGAGGGAGATAGTTCCAGCATAGGCTTTTGCCATGTCCTCGAAGAATCCCTTGGAGGCATACTTGAGACACACCGACTCGTCATTCTTGTGCTCGGCGACCTTGTCGATGTCCTTGAAAACCTTGTCGAAGACGCACTTCTTGCAGTTGCCCGCGCACATCGGTCTGAGCAGTCCGGGATTGTCCGCAATGTCCTTCGCACGACCGAGGATGTCATCCTCGAGTCTCTTCGATGCCTGCTTGACACCTCTCATCCTAAGGTGTTTCTTCTGCGCTGCCATGTCTGCATGTATGTCTGTTGACGATTTAGATATTGGGTTGGAGGGGCGTCCGTCACGTGCGCGCACACGATTATATCGTATGGCTGAGATTACCGAAACGTGAACGACATCATATCCTCCACGGCATCTGACATCCTGACCATGCGCGTGCGTGGTGCGGGCAGGATAGCCCGTGCCGGGGCCACGGCCCTCGCTACCTACGCTGAGAACTACTCCGGTCATGACCTGGAGCAGTTCAAGACGGACATCCGCAATGCGGCCGAGGTGCTCCTGGGATCCAGGCCCACCGCCGTCTCACTGTGGAACGGGATCCATTCCACGATTAAGGGGGTGGAGTCCGCATCCACTCTGGAGGCGGCCCGCGACTCGGTCATCGTCAACGGACGCGAGTTCTCTGTCGCATCGGAGCAGGCGGTGAGGAAGATCGCGAGGATCGGTGCCAAGCGCATCAAGGACGGCGACGTCCTCATGACCCACTGCAACAGCAGTGCCGCCATCGGAGTCATCGCGGAGGCCGTGAGGCAGGGGAAGGACGTGAAGGTCTATGCGACCGAGTCACGTCCCTGGAGGCAGGGCATCCTGACCGTCAGGGACCTTTCAGACGCCGGCGTCGACACGACCCTGATCATCGACAGTGCCGTGAGGACCGTGATGTCCCGTGTGGACAGGGTGTTCGTGGGCGCTGACACCATAACCTCTTCTGGATCGCTGATCAACAAGGTGGGCACGTCCCAGGTGTGCATGGCCGCCAGCGAGGCCCGTGCCGAGGTCAACGTGTGCTCGGAGACCTACAAGTTCTCCCCCAAGACGATGTTCGGTGACACCGTCACCATCGAGGAACGTGACATCGGAGAGGTCATCAGGCCCGGGGAGATCCCGGAGGGGGTCAAGGTGTTCAACCCCGTCTTCGACACCACCCCGGCGAAATACATTGACAACATCATCACCGAGCTGGGCATAATGTCTCCCGGGGCGGTCTACGGAGTGATGGTGAAACAGCTTGGAGACTCGATATTCGATTTGGAGTGATAACATGAGCAACTATTCATACATGGCACTGGGGGAGGAACTCGACAAGGATGCCTACGTGGTCTGCAAGTACCGCGTGACGACCGACCTCCCCATCGAGAAGGCCGCGGAGGCTATTGCGGCGGAACAGTCCACCGGAACCTGGACGGGGATCTCCACCCTCAACGACGAGGTCTTCACCAGATATGCGGCGAAGGTCACCGCTATCGACGGGGACGTCGTCACCATCGCCTATCCCGAGGAGGACTTCAGCATCAGGGTCGGTGCGATCCCCCAGATCCTCTCCGTGATCTCGGGAAACCTCTACGGACTGGGCTCGCTCAAGGGAGTGAGGCTGGAGGACGTGGTGTTCCCCAAGGGCATCCTCAAGCAGTACCAGGGACCCAAGTTCGGAGACAAGGGCCTCCGTGAGATCCTCCATCGTCCCGAGAAACCCCTCGTGGGCACCATCGTGAAACCCAAGATCGGTCTGTCCCCTAAGGACACCGCGGGTTACATCTATGAGGCGGGAAGCGGAGGGCTCACCAACGGAAAGGATGACGAGACTCTCGTGGACCAGGCGTTCTGTCCCATAGAGGAGCGCACCAAGGCGGTCGCCGAGGTTCTGGACAGGCTCCGCGAGGAGGGTCATCACATGGTGCACGCGATAAACATCAGCACCAATGGACAGGACATCCGCGAGCTCGCCGAGGACGTCCAGTCCTGGGGTGCGACCCAGCTGATGATCGACGTCCTCACCTGTGGATACGGTGCCATCCAGGCGGTCGCCGAGGACCCGAGGATCAAGATCCCTGTCCATGTCCACCGCACGATGCATGCCGCCATGACCAAGGATCCCCTCAACGGAATCTCGATGCGTGTCATCTCCAAGCTCGTCCGCATGTGCGGCGGAGACGCCCTCCATATAGGCACCCTGGGCGCTGGAAAGATGGGCGGGGATTCGACCGAGGGCAGGCTCAACCAGGATGCCTGCCAGTCCGACGACGTCCCGTTCAAGAGCGTGATGCCCGTCTGCTCCGGAGGAATGTATCCCGGAATCGTGCCCGCAGTCGTGAAGGCCGCGGGAACCAACTGCCAGATCCAGGCCGGAGGCGGTGTGGCCGGTCATCCCGAGGGTGTCAGGGCCGGAGCCATGGCGATGTGCCAGGCGGTCGATGCGGCCTTCGAGGGAATCGACATCGCGGAGTATGCGCAGACCCATCACGAGCTCAAGCTCGCACTTGACAGGTGGGGTACCAAATGAAGCTCAGATGCAAGCTGATGGACGTTCTGTCCTCCTCCCCGATGTGCGGACTCGATCCCGCCGACTGTCTGGAGCTCGGGGTCAAGGAGAACGACCGCATCCGCATCGTCGGTCCCCGCGGCGAGATGACCGTGCTCATGATGTGCTCCGACGACTTCGTGGAGGTCGGAACGCTGCTCGTGTCCCCCGCCATCCTGAAGAGGATTGGTGCCAGTGACGGAGACATGGTGGACGTCCACTACTCTCCGTCCCCCGAAAGCGTCAGGGTCATCCGCAAGAAGATGGACGGACTCAAGCTGGACGCCAAGGAGATCGAGGCGGTCGTCAACGACATCTACGCCGGCAGTCTCTCCAACATCGAAGTGTCCTCCTGGCTGACCTCACTGTACATCAATGGCATGGATCTCGAGGAGATTGCCGCCTTCACCAACGCGATGGTCGAGACCGGGGACAGGGTCCCCTTCGAGAAGGGCCCCATCTACGACTTCCACAGTCTCGGCGGAGTCCCAGGTAACAAGATCACTCCCATTGTGGTCTCGATCGTGGCCGCCGCCGGCCTGATCCTGCCCAAGACCTCCTCCCGTGCGATCAGCAGCGCCTGCGGAACATCCGACTTCGTGGAGACCTTCTGCGACATCGAGGTGACCACAGACCGTCTCAAGGAGATCGGAGAGTCTGTAGGAGGTGCCTTCGTATGGGGCGGTTCGATGAACCTTGCCCCCGTGGACGACATCGTGATCAAGATCGAGCACCCCCTCGGGATCAATCCCCGTGCACAGATGCTCGCCTCGATCCTCAGCAAGAAGCTTGCCATCAACACCAACTATCTTCTGGTCGACATCCCGACGGGTGCCGGAACCAAGATCCCCACCATCGAGGTGGCAAGGGACTATGCACGTGACTTCATGGACCTCGGCGAGAAACTGGGCATGCACATCGAATGTGCCATCACCTATGCCGACCAGCCCGTGGGAAGCGCCATCGGGCCCAACCTCGAGGCAAGGGAGTGCATCAGGGTCCTCGAGGGCGAGGAACACCCTGCAAGCGTCATAGAGAAGGCCTGCGAGTGTGCAGGAATCCTCCTCGAGATGGCGGGATATCAGGACGGAGCCGTCAAGGCCCGTGAGATCCTGAAGTCTGGCAAGGCCCACGAGAAGTTCCTCGAGATCGTGGTCGCGCAGGGCGGCAGGGCGGACCTGAAATCTTCCGACCTCAAGCCCGGAGACTACAAGGTCGACATCATCTCGACCAAGGCCGGATACGTGCACTCCATAAACAACAAGGACCTCGTGGCCATCGCCAAGGCCTGCGGATCGCCCACTGACAAGGGTGCTGGAATCCTCCTCCTGAAGAAGAAAGGGCAGAGGGTCGAGGTCGGCGACGTGCTGTTCACCCTCTATGCGGAGAACGAGGCGAAACTTACACGTGCCAGGGACTTGGCGGAGAAATACGGCCCCGTCCTCATAGAGGGAATGCTCATCAAGAGGGTGTCCGCACAGCAGTTCAGGTGAATCTGTTTGCCCTCACTTATGCAAAAGTTGATAACGAGGTCACAACAAGGGAATGCCTAGTTTGC
>JAKSHU010000063.1 GCA_024399175.1 archaeon | reverse complement strand
TGGACGACAGCCGCAGCCACCTGGGGCTGAGCATCATCTCCTCCCGCCTGAAGGACCTGTGCAACGGAACTATGTCCATCAATAGCGAGATCGGAAAAGGCACGACGGTGACGATCCACCTGCCCAAGAAGTTGTGACAGGTGCCCGAAGGCACCCGTCGGAGAATCACTCGATCTTTGCCGAGAAGTAGATCTTGATGAATGTCTGGATCTCCGCATTCATCATCTTTGTGGACATCTTGGCGAGGAATCCGCCGTTCGCGGATGCCGCCGAGAGCTGGTAGGCCTGCATTATGTGACCCACGTAGGAATCCAGCTTGTGACTGAGCCAGTAGTCCTCGTATCTCCCGAGGTCCTCCTCGGGACGGTCCGACACGGCGCTCTCGATGGCACCGATGACGGCGTCGATGAATGCCACGTCACCGCGGATGAGCTTGATGCTCTTCTCATCGCAGGAGCCGATGAGGATTTCCCCGATCTGTTTCAGGGACTGGAAGAATCCGGGGAAGAATCCGAGCTGGACGTACGCCCTGAACGCGGTCACGACGAGCGCCTTGCATCCATAGTACGCGATGAGGGGCACAGGCACCTTGTTGGCACCGATGTACTCGATGACCCTTCCGAGGATGTCGGTGACGATTACCTCGTCGTCGCACTCGGGGAGCCTGTCGTTCATGGTGTTCATGAACTCTCCCACCCTGCTGAAGTCGAGGCGCACGCTTCCATCCTGCCTGACGATGCATTCCGCCAACAGCTGGCACATCGTGGGAAGAAGCTCGGCTGCGACCGATTCGTCCTCGATGTTCTCCGCGGCGGACCTGAAGTTGGCGACGCAGTTGGAGAGGTCGTTGTCGAGGGCGTATCCGCACCCCCTCATGTAGAGTCCGTACCAGTTGTCGGGCTCCACGGAGACGACCCTGTCGGCGAACCTGTGGATGTCCTCGGCGTTGTTCGACGCGAGGGTCTCTTTTCCTTCGATGAGAAGGTCATCGGTGACTGTGGACATTGTTGTTTTCTCCTGTGTGAAATGTGTTGCAAGGGGTTTGGTCCGGGATCGATGTCCCGGAGGCCGGGCTCACTCCCTGGGAGGGAGTGTCGCCTTTACGAAGGGTGCTCTGTCTGCTCCGATGTGGAGGGTGGCGTCGTATTCGACTTTCCATGTGGTTCCGTGGGCGGAGGGGTCGAGCGAGGATCCGGCAGCGCCGGGGATCCTGATGATCTTGTCCGCCTGCATCCTGGTGGCGACGGCCCACTCGACCTCGCGGTCGTTGAAGATGTCGATGTCCTCGTCGACGATGATTACGCTCTTCATGGAGGGGTGTCCGGTGAAGGCCGCCATGATAGCGTTGACTGCGTCACCCTCCTTGTTCTTGGTGATGGAGACGACTCCGTTGAGCCAGCAGCATCCGCCCTCGGTGAGGCGCACGTTCCTGACCTTGGGGACCGCCTGCCTGACGGTCTTGAAGATGACGGGCTCCCTGGGGACTCCCATGAGGAGGAAGTGCTCGTATCCTCCGGGAAGGAGGAGCTGGAAGACGGGGTCCTTCTTCGCCCAGATCCTGTCGATCTTGATGACGGGCTGGTCCCTGACCTCGTCGTAGGTTCCGGCGATGTCCACGAAGGGTCCCTCAGTGCAGGTCTCCGCGGTGATCCTTCCCTCGAAGACATACTCGCACTGGGCGGGGACGTAGAGTCCGTTGTCGCATTTTGAGACCTTGAGGGGGCTTCCGTGTCCGGCCTTGTGCATAGCGGAGGCGATGGTGAGCTCGTCGGTACCGAAATCGACGGAGAGTGCGGCGGAGACCATGGCCTCTACGGGTGCGCCGATGCAGATGGAGACCTTCAGCTCCTTTCCGTCCTTCTTGGCCTCGTTGAAGAGGGTGAAGGTGTGCCTGGGGACGAGACGGATGACGATGGTGTCTTTGTCCTTGATGAGCATCCTGTGGAAGGACACGTTCCTCCTTCCGTTGTACTCGGAGACGACGATTCCCGCGGATATGTAGCGTCCCGCGTCCCTGGGGAAGTACTTGATGATGGGGAGCTTGGTGAGATCGAGCTCGAGCTCCTGCTGCCTGAAGAGTGCGTCGGAGACCTCCTCGGTCGCGCAGGGGGCGGACATGGCATCCATGACGTGCCTGACGATGTCCTCCTTGGCGATGCCCATCGCGGAGGCGGTCTTGGCCCTGGTGGAGTAGACATTTCCAGCCGCCTTTCCCCCGTTGATGTCGGTGAAGAGGAAGGTCGCATCCTGGTCATCCTGCATGTACCTGGTTGCTCCGTAGTTGTCGGGATCGATCGTCTCGGTGACGGTCCTGGCCCCTTTGGTGTCGATTGTCATTGCATGACAAACCTGTCCGTACTATATTAAAAAACGCGTGCGCGGACTACGTCAATCGTTGAACTTGCCGTCCAGCTCCCTGCGCAGGTCGTGGCCCAGGAAGATGATCTCGCTGTTCTCGATGATGTGGATCAGCCTGTCGACGAGGGCCTCGAGGTCTATCGTGGGGACACCCATCATCGTGGCCACCTGGACCGCGTGCTCCCTGATCGCCAGTCTCACGTCGAGGGTTCCGCCGTCCGCATAGTATCCCACGATGTTGCCCACGGATCCCGCGGAGGAGATGATCTTCAGGTTGGCCAGCTCCGGATCCATCGGGGGCACCCCGAAGTATTCCGAGAACGCGAGTCTCCAGCCCTTGTTTATCTCCAGATACATCGAGATGGTGGACCATTTGCGATGAACCTCGTACAGAAGGGAAGCGAGATGGGGGAATCTGCTGGACGCGTAGATCTCCAGCGCCCCGGGGAACACCGATGCCAGCAGAAGGTTCCTCTCGGCCTCCAGGATCGTGCTGCACTTCTTCAGGACGGCCGCGAGGGCCTCATTGATGATGCAGGCGAGGATCTCGTCCTTGTTCTTGAAACGGTTGTAGAGGCTTCCGTTGAGGATGCCTGCCTTGGTGATTATGTCGCGGGTCGTGGTCTTCTCGAAACCCTTCTCGTAGAACAGCTCCATCGATACGTCGAGGATCGCCTTGCGAGCGATGTCCCTCTTCTCCTCGAGCGTGGGCTTGTTCTTCACCATGGGTACTGACATCCTGTTACTCGTATTTAGACGTTCATTTGAACTAACTCAAATATTCAATTGCTCACCACTGCCCCTGATTCCCATCACCTCACGATACCCAGACATCTCTTTTTCCTGATCTGGGGCACACCAGTTCATTATCCAATTTTTGAGTATGTTCAAAAACTTATTAATATCACCAAGATTTGACCGTGCTCAAAAGGTGAACATATGTTCGCAGGTTTAGCAAATGCAGTCACAAAGCACTCCAAGGTGTTCATCGCCATCTGGATCGTGATCGTCATCTGCTCGGTCCCGTTCATGCTCAAGGCCGACAGCGTCCTCGAGTACGAACTCACCAACATGACCGGCAGCGACAGCGAGTCCGCGAAGGGAAACACCCTCATGGAGGAGAACTTCTCCAATGCCATCGGCATGGACGAGGTCCTCGCGGTCAAATACCACGCAGGGGACGAGGGAAGCGTCATCACCCTCGCCACCGAGATCAACAGTCTTCTGAAGACCAGATACGGAGAGACATCCGGAACGGCCAACCTGTCGATGACGAACGTCGGCTCATACAGCAAGGACTCCGATCCCGTGATGCTGTTCTCGTTCAAGGCGCTCGACGAGAAGTTCAACTACTCCACCGAGACCGGGAACATCAGGGACGTCGTCGCACAGGCCAAGACCAACACCGGCATCGGACTGACCACCTACGTAACTGGCAACGCCGCGCTCACATACGACACGATGGAATCCGCCAGCGGGGACATCTCCAAGATCGATCCGCTCAGCGTCATCATCATCTTCGTGCTCCTGGCACTCTTCTTCGGAGCACTCGCCACCGCCGTCGTTCCCCCCGTCGGATTCGGTGTGGCATACGCCGTCGCGATGCTCGCGCTCTACCTCTTCGGATCCATGACAGGAGTGTTCTACCTGACCTCCACCCTCATGATGGTCACGATGCTCGGTGCAGGATGCGACTACGGAATCTTCATCATCACGAGGTACAGGGAGGAGCTCAAGAAGGGCGCCGACCACCACGAGGCCCTCAAGACCGCCGTTGAGTGGGCGGGAGAGTCCGTCTTCACCTCCGGAATGTCCGTCATCATCGGATTCGCATGCCTCGCCATCTGCGACTTCTCGCTCGTCCGCAACATGGGCATCATGCTCGCGATCGGAATCGTCCTCGCGCTGGTCTCCGCGCTCACCTTCGTCCCCGCCCTGGTCAACCTCATCGGGGAGAAGGTCTTCTGGCCCAACACCATCTCCAAATACAAGGGGGTCGACGACGGGACCAACAACGGCGCCTATGCCAAGGTGTCAAGGCTCTTCGCCGGATACTTCAGGTGGGTCGCAAGGGTCACCAGGAGGTTCGCCGTACCGATCGTCCTCGTCACGGCCATCGTCTCCGTCCCCACCGTCTACATCTACGCGACATCCGAGTCCTCCTACGACATGATCTCCGTCGAGCCCGACGGAGAGGCCAAGGAGGGTCTCTACGCCATCATGGACGAGACCTATGGAGGAACCCTCATGCCCACCTACGCGGTCATCGAGTTCCCCGAGTCCGCATACTCTAACATCGGGGCCATCTCGTTGAACGGCACCACCATCCCCTACGTCATATGGAGCGCCAGCGGTCAGACGTATGTCTCCAAGACCATGGAGATCACCAAGGACATCCAGGATCGCAACGGCATAGTCGCATCCGCCTCCGGACTCAACTCCTGGGCGATGCTCTACGGACAGGCACACTCCACCCTCCAGCCCCTTGTGCAGGGATCGGTCTACTGCAGCATCTACCTCGATGCGGCAAAGGCCGCGGATCCCACCTACGGACCCAAGTTCAACGCCGCCTACGAGCAGGCCTATCCCACCGTCCTCGAGACCGTGAAGGCCACATACCCCGGACTCTCCGACGAGCTCTACGGCACCCTCGCCCAGGCGACCACCACCTCCAAGGCCATCGAGATCGCCAACACGATGGTGGACCCTGCCACCTGCATCACGGCCAAAGGCGTGGCCGACACCGCCATCGCCACCCCGACCGCACAGGAGACCGTCGAGAAGAACACGGTGGACCTCTCCGACAAGTACCTCGTGTGCATGATGCCCTCCGCGGTCAAGGAGCATGTCTCCGCACTCGTCACTGCTGCCACCGCATACGCCTCCGCCCACGGTCAGCTCGCCACCCCGGAACTGGTCCTCGGCGCCGACACCACCTCCGGCACCCCCGTGTATGTGAACATGGGCAACCTGATCGACGGAATCCTGAACGTGGGAACCGGACTCCTCTCCGATGACGGAAGGTACGTCTCCATCATGATCATCACCACCGAGAAGCCCATGTCCGACAACACGATGGCGTTCGTGGCGGACCTGCAGAAGGCCTTCCACGGCGAGAACGGATACGACAGGACCTACGACGCGGTGATCGTGAACTCCTATGTCTGCGGAACCAACGCCGTCATGCACGACATCTCTGGAACCGTCAGCGCACAGTTCAACATCATCCAGATCGTGGTCATCATCCTCCTGCTGATCCTGCTGTTCTTCATCCTCGGATGCTACCTGACCCCCGTCAGGGCGATGGTGTGCATCATGCTCAGTGTCATCTGGACCCTCGCACTCACCTTCGTGGTGTTCCAGGACATCCTCTCCATCCCCGTGTGCTGGATCGTGCCCATCGTCCTCTTCGTCGTCCTCCTCGGACTCGGAATGGACTACGACATCTTCATCACCACCAGGATCAGGGAGAACAAGATCCGCGGAATGTCCAACGACGACGCCATCGACGCCGCGATCTGCAGTGCCAGCGGAACCATCAGCCTCTGCGCCCTCATCATGGGTGGAACCTTCCTCTGTCTGCTCGTCGGAAGCTCCTCCATGCTGCAGGAGTTCGGATTCGCGCTCGGTGTGGGAATCCTCATCGACGGACTGTTCATGGTCACCTTCGTCGGTCCCGCGGTCATGCACCTCATGGGCGACTGGAGCTGGAAGGGCCCCAGGTTCCTCCAGAGGAAGCATTCCGAGTGATCGTCCCCGAAACCCTTTGACAAACGACTTCCCCGTCCGGCATGCCATATCCCTCCCGGACGGGATTTTCGTTAACCGCATATACCATTCCGTCGATTACGACATATGGCATTGGACGCAGATTCCATCAGGGAGCTCATCCCCCGCTTCGCGGAGGCATCCGAGAGATTCTATTCAGGTCAGATGACTGCAAAGGAGTTCAAGGGCATCTCCGGCGGCTTCGGAAGCTATGCACAGAGGTGCGGGGACAGAGGGATGGTCAGGCTGCGTCTCTCCGGAGGAAGGATCGACAGGACCCGTCTGAAGTTCATCGCGGACACCGTGGAGAGGTACAGACCCAGCATGGTCCACCTCACCACCTGTCAATCGGTCCAGCTCCACAATCTCGACGGAAACGTCATCCCCGACATCGTGGACGCGGCTATGGATGCGGGCATATTCACATACCAGGGCGGAGGGGACAATCCCCGCAACGTCACCGCGACACCGCTCTCCGGGATCATCCCCGCGCCGCTGGACGTCCAGCCCTACGCGTACTGCGCCGAGAGATACGTCTCCGGCTACGCGCACGGGAGAAGGATGCCCAGAAAGCTGAAGATCGGATTCGCCAACACCCTGGAGAACGGCACCGACTCCACGGCCAGGGACCTGGGGTTCGTCGTCAGGGAGAACGGCAGGTTCGACGTCTACTCCGGAGGAGGTCTGGGACCCAATCCCCGTCTCGGACTCCTCGTGGCGGAGGACGTTGATCCCCGCGACCTGTGCGTGTACATCACCGCGATGGTCGACATGTTCATCGAGAACGGGAACTTCGAGAACCGCGCCAGGGCGAGGGTCAGGTACATGAGGGACACCCTCGGGGACGAGGGGTACACCAGGAGATTCAGGGAGCATGTAGACAGGGCCCTCGCCGATCCCTCCGTCCCGAGGGTCGAACCCGAGGGCATGGAGACCCGCAAGACCGGGGACGGTTCCGTCCCGACCTGCCCCAGGGCGAGGAGGCAGAAGCAGGAGGGACTCTACTACATCCCCTACCACCCCCTCGGAGGCGATCCCGACCCCGGGATCTTCGGCAGGATCCTTTCCGCGACGGAGGACATGGAGGACGTGGAGGTCCGCGTCTCCCCCGCCCAGACCCTCTATGTGGTGAACCTCACAGGAAGGGAGGCCGACATCGTCGCGGACCTCCTCTCCGACGGTGCCGAGACACTGTTCCAGGCATCCGTCGCATGCGTCGGATCGACGATATGCCAGCAGGGCCTGCGCGACTCCCATGGGCTGCTGATGGAGCTCCTCGGGATGGAGAGGAGGAACGGGTTCGGGGACGGCGTGCTGCCGATGGTGCGCATCTCGGGATGTGTGTCCTCGTGCGCGGCCCACCAGCTCGGGACCGTCGGGCTCAGAGGGACCACCGTTGACGGCGAACCCGCGTTCACAGTGAACGTCAACGGCTCCCACCTCCTCGGGAGGGAGCGTATCGGCGAGGACATCGGATCCGTGCTGACATCGGAGCTGCCCGCGTTCTTCGAGACGATCGGAAGGGCCGTGCAAGCATCCGGAAAGAGGTTCAGGGAATGGTTCAACGAAGACCCGTCCCGTCTGAGGACGCTGTGCGGGGAGTACCTGCACTGAGAG
This sequence comes from archaeon, assembly GCA_024399175.1. Taxonomy (GTDB): domain Archaea; phylum Thermoplasmatota; class Thermoplasmata; order Methanomassiliicoccales; family Methanomethylophilaceae; genus Methanomethylophilus. Next base: position 1,505 of record JAKSHU010000063.1, on the reverse strand, counting down.
GTGATGACATGGCAGAGACAGTCGCGACAAGAAGGGAGATGACAAGCTACGACAAGGGATACAGGTTCACCGTCACCCCGGGGATGAGGGCGTTCGCATACTCGGAGGGGGACGCCCACGAGGTCAAGGGGGAGTCGATCTGCGCCAAGGACATCCCCGCCAAGGGATTCCTGCGCAAGAAGGAGTTCTACCTCGTGGAGATCGCAGCCGAGCTGGACCTGGTGTTCCCCTGCAGGAGGTTCGGACTCAGCAAGGGTGTCCTCGTGAGGATGAGGCCCTGCACGACCCCCCGCAGCGTCGCCATCCTCCTCCTGAAATACGGTAAGACGAGGGCGGAGGGCAGAGAGTCGATCACCACCTGCGACACGGACGACATGTTCGACCTGCTCCAGGAGTCGTTCGACGAGGCCGTCGACAGAACTCCGGGCGAGATCGACGACGTGTTCTTCGAGAAGCTCGTCGAGAACATCAACAGGACGGGGGAGTTCGCCAACTTCGGTCTCGAGGCGTACTCCGCTTCCAGGTCCGAGTGACCTCCCCCATGACCGAATGGATCCTCCTCGCGCTGCTGTCGGCCGTGTTCTCGGCCCTGACCTCGATACTCGCCAAGGTGGGCATCGAGCGCGTGGATTCCAACATGGCCACCGCCATACGCACCTCCGTGGTGCTGGTCATGGCATGGCTGGTGGTCCTCGTCGTCGGCTCCGCCGGACAGATCGGCGACATCTCCCCGCAGTCGCTCCTCTTCCTGGTGCTCTCGGGACTGGCCACTGGAGGCTCCTGGCTCTGTTACTTCAAGGCCATCCAGATGGGGAACGTGAACAAGGTCGCCCCCATCGACAAGAGCAGCACCGCGCTGACGATGGTCCTGGCATTCATCCTCCTGGGGGAGGGATTCTCCGTATTCTCCGGGATCGGACTCGTGGCGATCTTCATCGGCACCATGCTCATAATCGAGAGGAAGGACATCGATGAGACGAGGACCGACAGACGCTCGTGGCTCGTGTATGCCGTCCTCTCCGCGGTGTTCGCATCCCTCACGTCCATTCTGGGAAAGGTCGGCATCGAGGGTGTCGAGTCGAATCTGGGAACGGCCATCAGGACCGTCGTGGTGCTGGTCATGGCGTGGCTCGTCGTAGCCGTCAGGAGGAGGGATGCTGGAACATCCGAGTTCACCAGGAGGAACGTCACCTTCCTCGTGCTCTCCGGACTCGCCACGGGGGCGTCGTGGCTGTGCTTCTACGGTGCGCTGCAGACCGGTCCCGCATCGGTCGTCGTCCCCATCGACAAGCTCAGCATCCTCCTCACCGTCGTGTTCGCCACGGTATTCCTGGGGGAGAGGATGAGGGGCAGGTCCTGGATCGGGCTCGCCATGCTGGTGGCCGGAACCCTCGTCCTGCTCGTCTGACGGACGGATGACCTCCTGATGGGACGTCGCCGCCGACCGCGGTCGCGAGCGGGCAACCGTATTATAAACGGGCGCGAATGAGCCGCCATTATGCCTG
>JAKSHU010000062.1 GCA_024399175.1 archaeon | reverse complement strand
AAGGCGGTGACGACGGGCGACGTACCAACACATCGTGAGGTGTGGTTTGCCATATCTGTCAAACTCAGGTTCCTAGGACTCCTCTTGTCATTGACATCACGTTCCGTGCGAAGACTATAATATGGTTCGCTACCTAACATATGCATCGTGATGCCGACTATTTAATGGTTCGACACCTAACCAAATGGGGACGCACGACATGACGGACGCACGCTTCGCAGGACTGGAGATCAAGAAGCTGGAGATACTTCTGAGCCGTTATGCCATATCCTACCTGAAGAAGTACGATGCGGACCTCTGCCCCCTGCAGACCGAGGCGCTCGTTGTCATCCACGACAACGGAGGATCGATGGTCCAGAAGCATCTGGAGAGCATCCTCGGAATCAGGAAGTCCACACTCTCCGGAATGCTGAACACGATGATCAAGAACGGGTTCATCGAGAAGAGAGACTCGGAGACGGATCAGCGCAGCAAGGTCGTGTGCCTGACCCGCAAGGGGGAAGAGTTCTACGATACCGCACTCAGGGACCTGGTGCTCTTGGACAACACGATAACCGCGGGGATACCTCCCGAGGACCTGGAGACGATGATGCGCGTCATCGACAGGATGCGCTCCAACGTCGAGGACGACTGAATGATGGAGACATCCTCTCCGCGAACGTCATCAGGAATCGTTTCTTATTCGGTATTGGTGCAGAATCGAGGATTCCTTATTCGGTATTGGTGCAGAATCGAGGATTCCTTATTCGGTATTGGTGCAAAAAACAGTACTTATTTAAATATGGTTTATATACCATAGATTATGCAAAAACTGTTCAGAAGGAAGATCTATTCCGAACTGTCCAAATGGAAATCTGATGATGCGGATGGGTGTGCACTTCTCATAGAAGGTGCAAGACGTATCGGGAAATCCACCATAGTTGAACAGTTTGCAAAGGAGAACTATCAATCCTACATCCTGGTGGACTTCTCCAAGGCGGAGACGAAACCCCTGATTGAGTTCATCAACAAGGGATTCAACTCGCTGGATTTCTTCTTTCTACAACTGCAGACCCGCTTCGACACGAGACTTTATGCTAAAAACAGCCTCATCATATTCGACGAGGTCCAGTTCTGTCCTTCTGCAAGACAGATGATCAAGGAACTCGTCGCAGACGGCAGATACCACTATGTCGAGACCGGATCCCTAATCTCGATCAAGAAGCACATCAACGACATCCTGATTCCCTCCGAGGAAAGCTCCATCCACATGTACCCCATGGCTTCCGAGGAATTCCTGAGATACTGCTTTGACACCAGGACCCCGCTGGGCCAATCAATGCACAGACAGATCATGGAGCTATACCACACATACATGCTCGTGGGCGGTATGCCGCAGGCGGTTTCGGCTTTCGTGGAAACAAACAACTTCAAAATGGTGGAGAAACAGAAAAGGACCATCCTGGAACTGTATCAGAACGATTCGGGCAAGATCTCGGAGCGCATGTCCGAGAAATGCAGCGGCATCTTCTCGAAGATCCCTTCACTGCTGTCAAAACACGACAAATCCTTCAAACCCTCCGCGATAAGAAAAGGCGGTAGAACGAGAGACTACCTCGATGCCATCTACTCCCTTGAAAGATCGAAAATGGTCCTGTTGTGCGAACGTAATTCAGATGTTCAGAACGAACCAGAACTCACGCTGGACGAGGAGAACTTCAAACTGTACCTTTCCGACACGGGCCTCCTCTTCACCATGGTCTTCCAGAACAACGTCGGAGATCCCGATGAGATCTATGCGGCCATACTTGATGACAAGATGAATCTCAACGAGGGCATGTTCTTCGAGAACATGGTTGCACAGACCCTCAGCTCCACAGGCCACAAGCTGTATTTCTCCAAGTTCAGGACAAAGGAGTCATCCAATCTGCAGGAGGTGGATTTCCTCATCCCCCGTCTCGACAGGCTCATTCCGGTCGAGGTCAAATCGGCCCGCTCCGGCGCCCACGCCTCACTGGACAGGTTCATGGAGAAGCACAGCAAAAAAGTCGAAAAGGCCTATGTCATCCACTCCAAGGACCTCAGAGTGGATGGCAAGATCGTTTACATCCCGATATACATGACGGGATTCGTGGAGTGACCCGGAGGGTTCACTCCTTGTAGGCCTCGTAGATGTTCATGGCACCGAAGGTCTTGGAGTAGACCTTGACGGTCTTGAACCCGGCCTTCCTGAACTTCTCGGCCATGACCTCTCCGTGGGGGAATCCCTTGATGGAGTTGACCAGCCAGTCGTAGGCAGGCCCGTGGCCGTCGATGCTCTTTCCCTTGTCGTACTTCCTTCCGATCTTCTGGACGCGGTGCTTCATGTAGATGTTGTAGAAGTAGCGGATGACCCTGTTGTCGGGAGTCGCCATCTCGGCGATGACCGCCTTTCCCCCGTGCTCGAGGACCCTGTAGAACTCGTTGATGGCCTGCTGGACGTCGGTGACGTTCCTGAGCATGTAGCCGGAGGTGACGACGTAGAAGGACTCGTCGGGATACTGGAGGTTCAGAGCGTCTCCGACCTCGAACCTGACATCCTTCGGCAGGTTGCGGTCCTTCATCTTGAGCTCGGCGTACTTCAGCATCTCGGGAGTGATGTCGATTCCGACGACCTCTCCCTCGGGACCCGCGTTCCTGGCGAGGAGGTATGCGATCTCCCCGGTTCCGGTTCCGATGTCGGCGCACTTTTTTCCGGAGATGTCCCCTGCGAGGACCATCATCTTCTCATGCCATCCCTGGATCATCTTGAGGGACATGATCTCGTTCATCTCGTCGTAGTAGGATGCGATCTCGGTGAAGAGGTCCTTGACGTAGTCCTCCTTGCCCTCGAACTGGGTTCCGTTGCTCTTGATTTCTTCAGCTGCCATTTTTCACACCTCAGAGGATGCAGTTCCCGATTAGATATCCGACGACCAGGAGAACGCCGAAGTGCCAGTTCTGATTGAAGGCCATAGGCACAAGAAGCCTGCTGCACCCGGGGTCGGTGGGTGCCTTCTTACTGTTGATGTAGAGCTTGTAAGCATCGATGAGACATATAAATGCTAACAGGCAGGCCCAGTGTGCCTGGCCCAGGAGGACCAGTGCGATCAGGATGAGATATCCGATGAAGTTCTCGAAGTGGTAGAGCCTCATGCCGTTCTCGTAGGACATCCTTCCGGACAGGGTCCCGACGTTGGACCTCTTGTCCTCGTGGTAGTCCCTCATCTCGTTTCCGCTGAGGACGGCGGTGATCATGAACGCGTTGGGCAGGGAGACGAGGAAGACCTCGGCGGAGAGGTTGCCTGTCATCACGTAGTAGGTTCCGAGAGGCATCAGGATACCCATGAGGAAGAAGACCCCGACCTGTCCCAGTCCCAGATACTTGTAGGATGCTCCGATGGTGTACATCGCGGCACCTCCGAGTCCGAGGATTCCGAAGATGAGGATGCCCCATCCGATGTACCAGATGAACACGAGACCGCAGAGGGCGACGATGCCCAGGCAGGCCATTCCGGCGAGGAGGACGTCCTTCTTGCCGATGGTGCCGGTCACGAGCTCGGGGGAGCGGGTGTGGTTGTCGACGGTGTCGGTTCCCTTGACGAAGTCCCCGTAGGTGTTGAGGATGTTCGCGGCGGACTGCAGGAGGATGCAGCACGCGAGGGTCATCAGGAAAATCCACCAGCAGAACGCACCATCGTGATATGCGACGGCACCTCCGATGATCGCAGGTACGACAGCACCGTGGAGGGTCCACGGTCTGAACAGGTTGAACCATCCTGCTTTCACAGGTTTGACGTCGGCCATGGCACTTAATCCGAGAGGTTGTTAAAAAACTGTTTCCTTATCGATAGTCGATAAATCTAATAAGGCCCCAGGTCATCGGGGAGATGATGAAAGGAGACCTGCACACACTCAAGAAAGTCTGTCTCTACGGTTCGAGGGTCATGCTCGTGGGAACCGTGGTGCTGTTCGCCGTGGCCGTGGCCATGCTGGGACTCGGGATCGGCTCCCTCTTCTCGGACGTCTGCTCCGATCTCTGCCGTGACATCACCAACGACGCGCAGAACGTCGGGGCCGCGATGGCGGAGCTGTTCGTCATCTTCATCCTGGCCACCGTCACCGTGCTGTGCACGTACAGGATCATGGTCTCCATCCACTCGGAGCACAGTCCCTTCAACGAGAGCAACACGGACATCGTGAAGAGGCTGTCCCTCGCATATCTCCCGGCATCCGTCGTGCTGGCACTTCTGGAGTTCCTCGCGCACGGCATCATCGCACCCGTCCTGTTCGTGTTCTTCGGATGCATCCTGCTGTCCGTGATCCTCTACATCTTCGCACTGATCATACGCTACGGGGCCGTTCTCCAGAACGAGTCCGACCACACACTGTGATACTATGGCGATAATACTCAGGCTGGACAGGATCATGGCGGACAGGAAGATGTCCCTCAACCAGCTGGCCGAGCTCGTGGGCATCAGCAATGTCAACCTCTCCAACATCAAGACCGGCAAGATCTGCGCCATCAGGTTCTCGACATTGAACGGCATCTGCAGGGCACTGGACTGCCAGCCTGGTGACATCCTCGAGTATGTCGAGGACGAGGAAGAATGATTTAATGACAATCATTAAAGATTTAATGATAGTCAATATTTTAATATCCATTAGGGCATGCAAATCCAATGAACACCATCACCAAGCTGCTGACAAGCTCCGCATTCATGATGGGATTCGCAGTCGTGTTCTCGCTGCTCACCAACCAGTACATCACCGGCATCTTCCCGGACTTCCTGGCCAATGACAGCAAGCTCCGCAGCAATCTCACCATCCTGCTGCTTGCCTCCATGATCACCCTGACCCTCTCGAGGATCCCCTACAAGAACCTCAACCCCGTGAAGAACGCCAAGTCCGTGTGCAGGGCGATCGTCCTCGGACTCTTCTTTGCCGCGACCATCCCCCTCGTCGCATACTACCTCCTCAAGGACAACCCCGACTACGGAAAGTACGCCGTCGGACTGGTCTTCATCGCCGCCACCCCCTTCGCGGGTTCCGTCGGACCTCTGTCCCTCATCCTCCGCGGTGACCTCGAGCACGCCCTCAGGTCCACCATCGTGGTCTACATCGTCTCCCTCCTCTGGATCCCCTTCCTCGTGTGGATCACCCTCGGGGAGAGCGTCGACATGGTCAACGTCGTCATCACCGTCTTCGAGCTCCTCGGAGTGCCCCTCATCCTCTCCAGGCTCATCACCTGGGTCAAGATCGACAAGACCGTCATGGCCGTCGTCCTGAACTGCATCATCGCGTTCCTCGTCTGGCTCTCCGTCGGATCCACCGACTTCGGAAAGGCGGGAATCGTCGTCCTCGCCATCTTCATGATCATCGCCGCCCTCAGGGACATCGGACTCGGACTCACCACCGAGGCCGCGGAGAAGAAGATGAACATTCCCTGGTCCCAGAGGGTCACCGACATCCTGATGATCTCCTACAAGAACAAGGGAATCGCCATCGCGCTCTGCACCTCCGTCCTCGTCGGACCCGCCATCGGATCCGCCATGGTCGCCATCGCCGCCTCCATCATCGTCGAGGTCCTGTGGGTCGCGTTCATGGACTCCGTGCTGTTCTCCAAGAAGAGCATGGCCAAGGAGCTCAAGAGCGATGCCGACGCAGGCATCCACCAGGTCTGGGAGAACTGATCCCGGACCGAAACACCTTCCCGGGGACATCCCCGGGACACTCCTTTTTTTGATAATCACTCGTCGCGTGGGAGTCTCACGTTCTGATACTGCTTGTAGTCGAAGTAGTCCTCCAGACGGGGGATCTCGCGTCCCTTGATGGGGACCACGGTGTCGCCCTCCTCCAGACGTCCGTACAGCATCTCCCCCTCCGGGTCGTAGACCTTCTCCGTGCGCTCCGCGTCATCGCGGTGGTTGGCATAGCAGTACACGCAGTTGTGGAGACAGGTGTCGTAGCTGCCCACGTCGAGGTTCCTGATGCACCTGCATCCCTCCCTCAGAGGGGTGTCGTACTCCTCGAAGGGGATATTGAGGGAGCGCATCATCTGGCGGTCGATGCATCCCCTGGGCTCGATGCCGTACCTCGAGAGGTCGTGCTTGGCGCAGCAGTAACTGAGAGTGATCCCGTGCTTGTGGGCGATGGGGCCCAGGGCCTCCGCGATGCGGTCCTTCTCCTCAGGGGTCACCGAGCGGAGGACATCCCTCCTGCCCTGGAGCTTGCCGTACATCTCCAGGAAACTGAAGGTGCAGCGGTGCGTGTATCCCTCCAGTTCCCTGCAGAGGAGCTCGAACTTCCTGCGATGGTACTCCACGTCCATGCGGTCGTTGAGGATGACCGGGTCGTACCTCCAGACCATGCGGTCGGCTCCGATGCGGGAGGAGATCTCCTTGAACGCGTCGGCCACATCGGCCTTGAACGGGACCCCCGGCTCCAGGTCCCTCCCGTAGGGGGTTATGGTGACCTGGAACATCACGAAGTGGCCCATCGAGGAGATCTCCTTCAGATAGGGTATCGCGGGGGCGGGGTTCTTGGTCACGAAGACTATCGCGTCCAGGTTCCGGCGGCTGAGGTCCATGCGGTAGACCACGTTCCTGACCATCGGGTTGCGGACGAGACAGTATCCCGCGCGCAGACGGTTCATGAACCATTCCATGTGGAATGCGGGAATGTCCGTGCGTCTGCTCGCGCAAATAATCATGACCATCTCAAGGATACACTGTTATATGGTCATTACAGTCCGAAGGACGTGACAAGCATCATCCGCACCTATCCGACACTTCTGGGCAGGATCAGCCTCGTGAGCGACGGCACCGCCATCACGGCCCTGTATCTGCCCACGGAGAACCTCCCGGCGATGGAGGAGGGCGAGGATGACGTGATGCGCGAGGCCATCGCGCAGATCGAGGAGTACCTCGCCGGAAACAGGAGGACCTTCGACATCCCGACCCGTCAGGACGGCACGGATTTCAGGAGGGAGGTATGGAACGGGATCTCGGACATACCCTACGGACGGACCCGCACGTACGGCGAGCTCGCCGAGGCGATCGGACATCCGAGGGCATACCGCGCCGTGGGAACCTCCTGCGGACTGAACCGTCTGCCGATCATCGTGCCCTGCCACAGGGTGGTGGCCTCCGACGGGATCGGCAGCTACAGCGGGGGGATCGAGATCAAGAGACGCCTGCTGGTACTGGAGGAGGAGTTCAGATGAACGGAGAAGAGATGGAAGCACTCCTGAGATCCCTCGCGGAACCAGAGTTCCAGAAGTTCACGGCGAAGCTCATGCCCGGCACGGACAACGTGCTCGGCATCAGGCTGCCGAAGCTGCGCCAGATAGCGAAGGAGATATGCAAGGGGGACTGGAGGGAGTTCCTGACCCATCCGTCACATATCTTCGAGCATACGCTGATCAGGGCGTTCGTCATCGCCGGTGCCAAGATGGATGTGGACGAGAGGATCGAACGCACGATGGCATTCATCCCCGAGGTTACCAACTGGGCCATCAACGACTCGTTCTGCTGCTCCTGGAAGTTCGGGAAGAAGGACTCGGAGAAGGTCTGGAACATGTGTATGGAACTGCTTGACAGGCGCGAGGAGTTCCCCTCCCGCGTGGGTGCCGTGATGCTGATGGACCACTTCCTCGACGACGAGCACATCGACTCCGTCGTGGAGAGGCTGGTGTCCCTCCCGAGATGCGGATACTACCTCGACATGGGCGTGGCCTGGGCCCTGTCGTTCTGTTTCATAAAATACCCCCGGGAGACCGAGGACAGACTGTTCGACGGCAGGCTGGAGACCGAGGTCCTCACGATGACCGTCAGGAAGATATGCGACTCGTACAGGGTCGAGAAGAGCGAGAAGGAGAAATTGAAAGGGCGTTTGAGGGAGACCAGGGCAAGAGCCCCGGTCACTCGGAGATCTTCCTGACCTCCTCGAAGATCGTCTTCACGTTCTCGTCACCGACACGTGCACCGCGCCTCTCGAGGAACAGCCAGTCCCTCTTCTCGCACTCCTCCCTGAAGTCGGGGGAGGTGACGGCGATGACTCTTCCGTTGGGAAGGACGTTGGCGTCGAGGATCATCCTCATCATGTGCTTGGGCACGCAGACGACGATCCTGTCGAAGAGCTTGCAGGTATAGTCGATCATGCCGAGGTAGTTCTTCCTCTCCTGGACGGCCTCGTAGTCCTCGGGGGAGTCCATGACCTCCTCCGCGGGATAGGGCTTGACGGTGTAGTCGGCGGGCACGTATCCGTACCTGCTGGAGATGATTCCGAAGGACACCTGGCACAGCTTCTTGTCGGGCTCGTTCGTCTTGCAGGCGGTGTCCAGCTTGGCCACGAGCTTCTTGACCTCCTGGCACCTTCCTCCGAACATCTCGAAGGCGCTGCAGACACCATCCTTCAGGAAGACGGTGGAGTCGTTGGTGATGACGAGCACCAGGGTGGGTGCGGCGGGATAGGCCTTGGCCATCATGTCTCACAGCCTCCCTCTGAACCTATAGGCGATGCTGCAGTTACCTTCCATCGAGACCATGCAGGGCCCCATCGGGGAGGTAGGCTTGCAGGCAGTTCCGAACAGGGGACACTGCTCGGAGTCGATGAGTCCCCTGAGAACCTGTCCACAGGAGCATCCGTTGGCCTCCTCCTCCACGTCGGGGGTCTTCGCGAGGATGTCGGCGTGGACGACCTTGGCGTTGTACCTGTCGAACTCGGGCTTGAGCGCCATGATGGAGTTCTTGATGACGGGGAATCCCCTCCACTTTCCGTCCACGGGGTAGAAGACGTCCTCGAGAATCTTCTTGGCCTTGGGGTTTCCGTGCTCCTTGACGAGTCTGGTGTACTCGTTCTCGACCTTGACCTCGTTGTCGTAGCGCTGCTTGGTGAGCATGTAGCATCCCATCAGCATGTCGAGGGGCTCGAATCCGACGACGGCCTGGGGCACGTTGTACTTCTCCCTGATCTCGTGGAAGGGGTCGAGTCCGGTGATGACCGCCACGTGTCCGGGCATGATGAATCCGTCGATGGTGTTCTCTCCCAGTCCAAGGAGGGGCTCCACGGCGGGGATGGTGTACCTGTGGCAGCTGTAGATGCTGAAGTTGTCGGGGAGGTCACCCTTCAGGAGGGGGACTCCGGTGGAGGGTGCGGTGGTCTCGAAACCGACGCTGACGAAGACGAGGGGCTTGGTCTGCTCCCTGGCCATCCTGACCGCGTCCTCGACGGAGTAGACGATCCTGACGTCGGCGCCGTCGGTCTTGGCGTCGAAGAGGGATCCGATGGTGGTGGGGACCCTCA
>JAKSHU010000061.1 GCA_024399175.1 archaeon | reverse complement strand
CTACCCCGTGCCGCAGGCAGACGCAGAAGTCGTCACCTGCAGCCACAACCACTATGACCACGGCTATGCCGAGGCCATAGCCGGCGCTCCGGTCGTTATCCGCACCGCCGGAACGCACAAGGTCAGCCGCATCGTGAACGAGGGCAAGGCCGAGCTCATCCGCGAGAGGGAGGATATCGAGGAGCAGTGGAGGCATCAGATCATCCCCAAGAGGCTTCTCTGATGAAATTCTGGAAATACCACGGATGCGGAAACGACTTCGTCGTGGTCGACGGAATCACCGAGAAGCTGTCCATCGACACCGACTGGTGCGTGAAGATGTGCGACCGTCACTTCGGAATCGGAGCCGACGGAGTCCTCTACCTCCTTCCCGGAGAGGACGGCTGCGACATCACGATGAGGATCATCAACGCGGACGGATCCGAGGCGGAGATGTGCGGAAACGGAATCAGGTGCATCGCGAAGTATGCGCGTGATTTCGACATCGTCAAGAGCGACGAGTTCTCCATCCACACCGGAAGGGGAACCCTCATCGCCACCGTCTTCAAGGGCGATGACGGCAAGGTCAGGACCGTGCGCATCAACATGGGCGCACCCATCCTCGACGCCAGGACCGTCCCCATCAACTATGACGGACAGTTCATCAACCAGCCCTTCGAGATCGAGGGAGTCAAGTTCAGGGCCAACGCCGTCTCCATGGGCAACCCCCACTTCATCACCTTCGACGACATCGGAGAGGAGAACGTCCAGAAGCTCGGCCCCATCCTCGAGGGATACCGCGAGTTCTTCCCCAGGAAGACCAACGTGGAGTTCTGCAGGATCGAGGACGGCAAGATCTACATCACAGTATATGAGAGAGGTGCGGCATGGACCCTTGCCTGCGGCACCGGCGCGTGCGCGACCACCACCGCGGCCGCCCTCAACAAGTTCGTACCCTTCGACACCCCCGTGGATGTGCACCTTCCCGGAGGATGGTTGAAGATCACCGTCGACAGCCAGCTCAGGTTCGTCCTCATGGAGGGGCCCGCAGAGCTCGTCTACGAAGGAGAAACCGCTTAAACACACAGAAAGGTGAAACAATGGCAAAATATGCACAGGCAGAAAGGCTTCAGAAACTCCCCCCTTACCTCTTCGTGATGCTCGAGGAGCTCGCGGCACAGAAGAAGGCCGAAGGAGTCAAGATGATCGACTTCGGAATAGGAGACCCCGATCTTCCCTGCCCCACCGAGGTCCTCGACGCGATGGACAAGGCAGCCCACGTCAACGACAACCAGAAGTACTCCTCCTCCAAGGGAGAGAGGGACCTCAGGGTCGCCGTCGCAGAGTACTACAAGAAGAGGTTCAACGTGAAGGTGGACCCCGACAAGAACGTCTGCATCACCATCGGTTCCAAAGAGGGAATCTACAACATCGCACAGGCATTCATCAACGACGGAGAGAAGATCGTCGCCCCCGCACCCGGATACCCCGTGTACTCCGGAGCCGCCACCCTCTTCAACAACGCCGTCTGCGACAAGGTCAAGCTCAAGGCGGAGAACGACTGGCTTCTCGACCTCGACGAGGTCCCCGAGGACGCCAAGCTCCTCTACCTGAACTACCCCAACAACCCCACCGGAGCATGCTGCGACCTCGACTACGTCAAGAAGGCATACAACTGGACCCAGAAGCACGACACCATCTTCGCATACGACAACGCGTACTGCGAGATGACCTTCGACGGATTCAGGGCACCCTCCGTCCTTCAGGCGGGAATGGATGCCATCGAGTTCGGATCCTTCTCCAAGACCTTCTGCATGACCGGATTCAGGCTCGGATTCGCCGTCGGAAACGAGGAGCTCGTCGGCGGACTCACCAAGTGCAAGGGACAGATCGATTCCGGAGCACCCATCTTCATCCAGAAGGCCGCCATCACCGCACTCAACATGTACAACGACGAGGGATACCTCACCGGAACCGCCAAGGACAACAATGACGAGTTCGGAGAGAGGAGGAAGGTCCTCGTCGAGGGTCTCAACGACCTCGGATTCGACTGCAAGATGCCCAAGGGTACCTTCTACGTCTGGTTCGACTGCGGCAAGTCCTCCATGGAGTTCACCAAGGAGATGATCGACAAGGGAATCATCGTCACTCCCGGAACCGGATTCGGCGGAGAAGACGGATACATCAGGATGGCCGTCACCAGGAACATCGACGCCATCCAGGAAGCCCTCCGCAGGATGGGCAAGAAGAACGACTGAAACCACTTCGGGGCCTCGGCCCCGACCCCCTTTTTCACTGTGGAGCGTGAGACGTTTGGCAAGGAGACTGGACCCTGACGACCCCACATACATCATGGTCCGTGACAGGCTAAAGGAACTTGTGGACTCCGTCACTGAGGGGAACTATCCGGACAGACTGTCCGAGGAGAACCTGTCCGCCTTCGAATCCGAAATCATGGAGGAGGCATCTGGAGCCGTGCCACCCGTCTGCATAATGACGACGCTCGCGATCCTCAGGAACGAGTTTCACCTGGACTATGACGACCTCGTGATAAGCGGCACCTACCAGGAACTGCTGTACCAGGCCATCGCCCGCAACCACCTGCTCGGAAGATTCATCTCACTTGGGAACTCCCTCGATGAGTCGGAATACAGGTTCTATGACGCGACGATGAACTCGGTGGCCGAGGACTACATGAGCCTGGCCGACCTGATGGTGTGCGACATGGAGGCGTTCTGCAGGGAAAGGCACTATTCCCTGGAACCGGAGGATCTGGATCGGATCGATCGCTTCCTTGTGGCGATCATCGCGTTGATGAGCTACTGCTGGAACATGGTAGACATGGTCTGTTCGCTCAAGCCCAGCATCTTCAAGAAGAAATGCTATCGCGTGAAGGAGCGCTGCCACAGCATCCTGGAGATGTCCATGTTCAAGAAGGACTATCCCCCGATCAGGGAACGTCTGCACACCCTGTCCTCGCTGACGGACCGTATAATGGTCGACAGGAGACTCGACAACCTGCAGATGTCCCGCAATGAACGTTACAAGCAGAACAAGATGCGTCTCTACAACTTCACGCTCAGACGCATCGAGGAACTGAACAACGAGCTGGAGGCGTGTGATCCGATGGATTTCACACACCGCAGCGACCTCACCAAGGTCCTGGAACAAGTGCACATCTTCCTGAGAAGCTTCGACAAGGATAGATAAACTCCACGACATTCTTTTATAAGTCGCAAATTATGAATCGGCATGGCTGACAAGCTCACTTTTGACAATATAAGTAGCAGACAGCGCAACCTGATCATGACCGGTCTGGCGATCGCCCTTTTCGCGGCGTGCTTCGATGGAACCGTCACCACCACCTGCGGACCCACCATCGCCAGCCAGTTCAATGCCTCCGATCTCCTGCCCTGGCTCACCACCGGGTATCTGTTGATGGAGACAGTGACCATCCCCCTGTCTGGAAAACTGTCCGATTTGTACGGCAGAAAGAAACTTCTGATCATCGGTCTCACCCTGTTCGGTCTCGCATCGCTCGCGGCGGGTGTCGCCCCCAATATGTGGGTCGTAATCATCGCCCGTGCGATCCAGGGTGCCGGAGGAGGAATCCTCATCCCTGTCGCCACTGCGGCCGTATCCGACCTTTATGCTCCTGAGGAGAGAGGAAAGATCCAGGGTGCCCTGGGTGCGCTCTTCGGAATCGGAATGGGTGCAGGACCCCTCATCGGAGGTTTCTTCGCAGGACTCGGAGATCTGGGATTCATCCACGGATGGCACCTCGCCTTCCTGATAAACCTCCCCGTGGTCCTCCTGGTCCTCTACATGTGCAAGCACGAGTTCCCCGTGATGGCCAATGAGGGAAAGACCCCCTCCATCGACTTCAAGGGCTCGGCACTTATAAGTCTGGCACTGATCCTCGTCGTCATGTACTTCCAGTTCCTTGGCAAGGCATTCGACGTCGTCAGCATCCCCTCGCTCGTCATCATCGCGATTATCATCGCCGTTCTGAAGGCCTTCGCATATGTCGAGCACAGGGCTGCGGAACCGATCATGGCTCTCCACATCTTCGAGAACCCCACTGTCAGATCCGCGGCGATCATGCTGTTCGTCCTGGGATTCGCCATCGTGGGCGATGAGCTGTTCATGGGCATGTACCTGCAGAAGATCATCGGATTCAGCCCCGTCGATGCAGGACTGTACATCCTCATCATGGTCTTCGGAATGATCATCGCATCCTCGGTGGGAGGTGCCCTGCTCAACAAGACCGGAACCAAGCCCTGGGTCATTGCAGGACCTGTCCTCATGTGTGTCGCATACTACATGTTCTCATACATAACCCCGGAATTCGACCAGCCCGTGTTCTGTCTCAGCGAGTTCCTGTTCGGACTCGGTTCCGGTTGTCTGCTCGCATCCCTCATGACCGCGGTGCAGAACAGCTGTGACCACAGCGAGGTTGGAATGACCACCTCCGCAGTCAACCTGATGAGGAACATCGGTTCCACCATCGGTACCTCTGTCCTCACTCTGATCGTCAACGCGGCCATCTTCAGCGAGGCCACGAGTCGCGGCCTGGGCGGCATCGCCGAATCAGGAACCGGAATTCTGGATTACCTCGGAACCCTGGGTCCGGCAACCGATGCGGTCATCAAGACCGTCTTCACCGACGGAGTCGGAACCGCGTTCGGATTCGTGTCCCTGGCACTCATCATCGCCTCGATCATCGGAATCAGATTCAAGATCGTCAAGATGAGCCAGACTGCAGAAATCGTGCAGTTCACAGAGAACCTCACGAAAGACAATCCCAAACAGTGATGCGCCAAGGCCGTCTACACGGCCCTGGACATCCCCTTACCCGGGTGCGGGCGGAGATTCATCCGCATGGCCCCGGGACTTCTTCTTCCCCATTGATAATTCCCATCTCCCGACATGAGGGGGAGATATGAGACTGTGCGAGTATCTGGTATCCTCACAATAGAGGGATCGTGTGAAAAGAATCGGGGCCGAGGCCCCTTGAATGGTTTACTGTCCGTTGCCGAACTTGGAGCGGGAATGCTCCAGAGCGACGATGACGGGAAGGGGATCCTTCAGGAGGAAGGTCTCGAGTGCTCCTCCACCAGTGCTCACATAGGACATCGAGTCAGCGAGGTCGAATCTCTCTGCGGCTGCGGAGGTGTGTCCTCCACCGAGGACGGAGAGTCCCTTGCTGTCGACCATGGCACTCATGATGGCCTTGGTTCCGAGCTCGAATCCCTCCTTCTCGAACATTCCGGCAGGGCCGGACATGAAGGAGGTCTTGGACACCTCGAGGACCTTCCTGAACTTCTCGATGGACTGGTCTCCGATGTCGAGTGCTGCACCGGCGGTGGCCATGTCTCCGATGTTGACACTGACCCTCTTTCCATCCTTCTCGACAGCGACATCGACGGGAAGGATGATCTTCTGACCATACTTCGCCATGACATCCTGTGCCTTCTTGAAGTTCTCCTCGCTGAGCTCCTCCTGGAGGGGGACCTTGGATGCCTCGCCGATGTCGACGCCCCTCGCCATGAGGAACGCGTTTCCTGCGAGTCCCACGACGAGAACGGTGTCAGCGGTGTTGGTGCTGAGGACACGGTCGATCATGTGGGGCACATCACCGAACTTGGCACCTCCGAGAATGAACACGGAGGGCCTGCGGGGATTGTTGAAGATGGTCTCGAGAGCGTACATCTCCTTGGCCATCAGCCTTCCGGATGCGGAGGGCAGGACGTCCTCGAATCCGACAAGGGAGCACTGGGACCTGTGGGCCGCACCGAATGCGTCGCAGACGTAGCAGTCGAAGAGGGGTGCGAGAGTCTTCACGATCTCACCCTGTGCGTGTCCGGCCATGTCCAGCTTGGCGGTCTCGGAATCGAGGGCACGGACGTTGCCGAGGAGCAGAAGCTCACCCTCGCCGAGGGCCTCGATGGCGGCCTTTGCCTCATCACCGAGGACGTCGTCGACGTACTTCACAAGAGTTTTGAGGTTCTTGGACAGGAGTGCGGCGTGCTGGGAGAGGTCGGTGAAGTCCCACTTTCCCTTCCTGCTCTGGTGAGCGAGGATGACGAGCTTGGCCTTCTTTCCGAGAAGCTCCCTGATGGTAGGGACAACGGCCCTGATCCTGACATCGTTGATGATTTTCAGGGTCTTCTTGTCCATGGGGCAGTTGATGTCCACCCTGAGGAGGACCCTCTTGCCCTTGAAGTTCATGTCGCCAAGGGTGTTGTATTCGCCCATGTTGGTTCCTCAGTGGTCGATTCCGAGGGCCTTGTTGGTCTTTGCGACGGACTCGGCACACTCCATGGTCTTGCACATGGACCTGATACAGTCAATGTTCTCGGGAATGACATCGGACTCCTGGTGGACTGCCTGGTAGTAGTACAGGGTGTCTCCGACGACCTTGACACCATCGGACCACACGCAGATCTCATACATGTCGGACCTGTCCCTTCCAAGCTCCCTTGCGAGCTCCATGCACTGTGCGGTGGACTTGACTCCCTCCTTGGAGTTGACGAGCCTGACACGGGGTGCCTTCTTGAAGAGGTCGAGGACCTCCTCGGTGGAGACCTCCTTTCCGAGCTTGACGACAACGGCCTGAATGTGCATGAGGGTGGTGGAGCACTTGATGGCCATCGAGGTGATGTCGAGCCAGGGAAGGATGCTCTTCACATCGAGTCCGTGGTGGGTGGGAAGAGAGACGGAGGGCTCGAGGGCGTTGACGGGTCCGGTCTTGCTGTCTCCGGGGTCGGCGGCACGCCTGACGATGGTGACGTATGCGTTCTGGATTTTGTACTCCTTGTCGAGAAGGGTGAGGGTCCTGAGAAGACCGGTGGTGTTGCAGGAGACGACCCTGGAGAACTGTGCGCCCCATGACTCCTTGTAGTTGGCGGTGGAGTTGAAGGAGATTCCGGTGAGTCCGTGCTCCTCCCCTCCCTGGAAGATACCCTTGACGCCTGCGGCCTGGTACTTCGCCTTGTACTCGTCTCCGAAATCTCCAGGAGTGCAGTCGACCATGATGTCGACCTTTCCGATCAGGTCGTCGATGGTTCCGGCGACCTTGACGCCGGCCTTCTCGAACTTCTCGACGTTCTCAGCGGGAACGTAGAGGTTGATTCCCTGTGCGACTGCGGTCTTCGCCTCGAAGGTGGGCCTGGTCTTGGTCACACCGACGAGCTCCATGTCGTCCTGTTTGCTGACTGCGGTCGCTACCCTCTTTCCGATAGTGCCGTATCCGTTTACTCCGACTTTGATTTTAGCCATGGAAATTTCACTTGGTGTCCGTATCCCCTAACCCATATAATAGTAATCGCACGCGCGCCCGTGAGGGATTCACGACAGACACGTCCCGTGCGCAGGGAGCCTGTCTCCCGGGGACGGAACCTGGTCACGGGCAAGTTCCAGACATCCGGATTGCGACCTGGCCCCAAACAACGTTTATTAATCCTACTCTCATTCGAGCATCAAAGGTAGATACAATGCAAGGATCCAAAGCACTGCTGAAAATGCTTGAGGACAGGGGGGTCGAGAACGTCTTCGGATATCCCGGAGCGACCGTCATCCCGATTTACGATGAATTCCTGGAGTCCAACGTAAGGCACATCCTCGTAAGGCACGAGCAGTGCTCCGCACACATGGCGGACGGATTCGCCAGGGCGACCGGCACCCCCGGAGTCTGTCTAGCGACCAGCGGTCCCGGAACCACCAACCTGGTCACCGGAATCGCCACCGCATATGCGGACTCGGTTCCCATGATCGCACTCACCGGACAGGTCGGCACGGGATTCCTCGGCGCGGAGGCGTTCCAGGAGGTCGATTCCTACAGCCTCATGATGCCTGTCACGAAGCACAACTTCAGGGTCCTGGATCCGGAGAGGCTTCCCCACGCGGTCTACGAGGGATGGAAGATATGCCAGTCGGGAAGGCCCGGCCCCGTCCACATCGACATGCCTGTGGACCAGCTCAAGTCCGACATCGACGAGGACCTCCTCACCAAGGAGTGGGGAGTCAAGGAGCCCGCCGAGGACATCTCCCGCATAAACGATGCCGCCATGCTCATAAGGAACGCGGAGAGACCCGTCATCCTTGTCGGAGGCGGAGCGATCAATGCCTCCGCGGAGGTCATCAGGTTCGCAGAGTTCACCAACACTCCCGTGGTGACCACCCTCATGAGTCTGGGAATCGTCCCCTCGGGACATCCCCTCAACATGGGCCCTCTGGGTATGCACGGAAGACTCGGTGCCCTGGACCTGTTCCAGTCCGCCGACCTGATCATCGCCATCGGAACCAAGTTCTCCGACAGGACCTACAACCCCCACACCATGCCTTCCGCAGACTGCAAGGTCATCCAGATCGACATCGATGCGACCCAGTTCGGAAAGAGCAAGAGGGACTCCGTCGACATCCTCTGCGATGCGAAGCAGGGAACCCTGCTCCTCCTCGAAGCCCTCAAAGGCTACAAGGACTGCCACTCCGAGTGGGACGGACAGTATGCCAAGCTCAGGAAGAGGTGCCAGTGCAGCTTCGACATCAACACCGATCCCATCGCACCCCAGAAGGTCATGCATGAGATCAGCAAGCTCCTGGATGACGATGTCATCGTCACCACCGGTGTCGGACAGAACCAGATGTGGTCCATGCACTGCCTCGATGTGAGGAGACCCAGACAGTACATCACCTCCGGATCGTTCGGAACCATGGGATTCGGACTTCCCTCCGCCATCGGAGCAAAGGTCGCCAAACCCGACTCGAAGGTCCTCACCATCGTCGGAGACGGCGGACTGCAGATGGTCATCCAGGAACTCGCGACCTCCGTCGCCGAGGATATCCCCGTCACCATCGTGCTCCTCAACAACGGATGGCTCGGAATGGTCAGGCAGTGGCAGAAACTGTTCTGGGACAAGAGATACAGCGGAACCAAGCTCAACGCCGACCCCAACTTCGTCAAGCTTGCCGAATCATTCGGTGCATGGGGAATCACCGTCGAGAAGTCCGGCGATGTCGGAGACGCACTCAAGCAGGCGATGGATTCCGACAGGACCTGCATCGTCGACATCCATGTCAACCCCGAAGAGGATATCTGTCCCATGATCCTGGCGGACCCCAGCGTCCCCATCGTCAAGGGAAGATGCCCCTACTGAAACAATAACGGGGGTTCAGACCCCCACCCTGTCATATTTTCCGCATAACCCTTATTATAACCGTGTCCGATAATGGCGCGATTGCAATGAAGGGCTCTAGAGCACTGCTCAAAATGTTAGAAGACAGAAATGTCGAAACGATGTTCGGATATCCTGGAGGAGCTGTCATCCCCATCTACGATGAAATCAGGGATTCCTCCATCAGACACGTGCTTGTAAGGCACGAACAGTGTGCCGCACACGCTGCCGACGGTTTCGCCCGTGCA
>JAKSHU010000060.1 GCA_024399175.1 archaeon | reverse complement strand
TGTTGCTGGTGATGACGTGTCTTCCGGGCTCGAGCACTCCCTGGAGTTGGCCGTCCTTCACGAACAGGGCGACCGCATGCTCGGGAACCGTCACCGAGGTCAGGGTCCTGAGGTCGTCGTCCGCAGACACGTAGATTATGTCATCGGGGCCCTGGTCCTTCCAGAACACCACGTTGTCCTTCTTCTCTTCTTTCTTTCCGAATACCATGTTTATCACTCCTCGACGAGGTTCTTCATGATGTTGTCCCTCTCACGGAAGGTGTTGATGAGGTCATCGATGGTCTGTTCGATGGTCCTCATGTCTGATTTTATGCTGAGGCCCTGGTCCATGTCCGAGACCATCTGCTGGGTCTGCTCCTTGAGCAGTTCCACGTCCTCGATGAGATGGGCGTCCCAGGAGATGACCCTGTCGAGCTCGCTCTCAAGCACCTTGACCGATTCGCGGACTCCGCTGTATCCTCCCACAGCCTTCTTGACATCGGTCTGATAGCGGTCGACCTTGCTTCTGATCCTCTCAAGGTCCCTCATCGCGTCGAGGTCCCCGAGTGTGGCCCTGGCGGCGTTGGCGAGATCGGTCTTCGCTGCTTGGAGCACCTTGGTCACGACATCCCTTATGGCGCGGTCCTCGTCCCTGCGGAGGTTCTTCTGTTTGTATCCCCTGTAGAAGGGGACGTACATCTGGATCCTCTCCACGAGGGTCCTGTTCTTGGCGATGGATGCTTCCGCACTCGTTTCGAGATTGTTTGTCATTTGAATTCCTCAGTATTTGGTTTTCTTGCTGTTGCTTAGCGCGGTGCAGATGCCGATGACGGCGATTCCGATGAGCAGCACCGCGACAGTGATGTAAAGTTCGACATTGAATCCTGCGATGATCATCACCGCTCCCACGACGATGAGCAGCAGACCTATGGTGAGCCTGTAGCTTCTCTCAGACGCTCCGAACTTGTCGGGTGTGCCGTTGAACAGCAGCGAGAGGACTGCGAACATCAGTCCCACGATGAACAGGAACACGCCTGCGATGGAGACGGCTCCGAGGTCGGTGGCGCCCCACAGGATGACTGCGACCGCCACGGCTATGATTATGAATCCTGCGACGACCGCCTGTGCGGTCCTGTAGGAATTTCCGGTGTTCTCTACCATTTTGTTTCCTCCTTAGATGATGATCAGCTGGCCGAGGTCGGTCGCCATGATCCTGGCCGGAACGATGCTTCCGAATTCCGACGGGGGCACCAGTGAGTCTCCCTTTCTGGTGAAGGGGATGAACACCAGGCCCGCCACATCGGGGTTGCTGAGTTTGAGCTTGTCCTCTGCCCGGGCCACGTTCTGGACGTAGGATTCCGCCAGTCTCTCCGCCTCCCTCCTGGTGCTGAGGGGGATGATGACCTCCCTTCCACCCACGGAGTTGGGCGATGCGGATTTGATCAGGTCCCCCAGTCCCAGGGAGTTGCTGATGCTGGTCTCCGAACCCGTCAGGCCTGCGAACAGGCCGTTGGATCCCTTGACGTTGAAGACGTCGGTGACCGCCATCCTGGGGTTGCTGAGACAGTTTCCGTCTATCACGAAGTCCGCGGGGATCAGCAGAGGCTCGCTCACCTCGACACTGTGCTTCTTCCAGAGCGATCCGGTCTGGAAGCTGTATTTGAGATCGATGTGCCAGAACGGGACCAGGATGTCACCTGCGCCAGAGGTCACGGGTATCGCCCCGCCCCCGGTCTTGGCCTTGACACACTCGGACATGTTCGTCAGAACCTCGGCCAGACGGTCGTGGTTGTTGAGCAGGAAGGCCCAGTTTCCATGAGCAGGGTACTGGAACGTGAATATGCGCCTGACAGCATCGAACACCTCTCTGGAGCCACCCATGCTGTTGACGTACTGTGCGAGCTCTATGAGGGCATCTGCCTGTTTGACCTCCTGATTGACCGCCTGACCCATGATGGCGACCTTCAGGTTGCCGAGGGTGGCGGAGGCGGACTCGGAGAGCCTGCTCCTTCCCTCGTTGAAGAGTCCATATGCAGACGCCACGTCACCGTTCAGCAGCTTCTCGCATCCGTTGCACAGCAGGGCGAGTCCTTCGAAACGGGTCTTCGCGGGGGCATATCCAGGCACGGCACCGAAGTCCTGTGATGCGATCGTGAAGTTGTTGGCCATGAGGATGTACCTTCCCGGCTTGTCCTCCCTTATGAGTGCGCTGTTGTTGATGAGCATCGCATATGCGTCCGTGACCTTGGTGACCTCTGTCATGACGACGCTCGATTCCTCCCCCATCGCCAGTGGGGCGATCTCGTTCATCTTGGCTCCGAACTCGAAGGCCTGCGTGGACGAGTGACTGGCCTTTATGGCGGTGTTCACCGAGAACGGCATGATCATCATGACCTGTGAAAGGAGGTTGTTCAGACCGAACTTGTATGCGGTGAACTCCATGTCCACGCGGGGCTTGAAGGAGGTCATGAATATGTTGTGCCTTGCCACGACATCAACGTTCTGGCTCTGTGCGACGGCCATTCCGCCCGGCAGGGCCTGGTTGACCCACGAGCGGACCTGGCCCATGAGCTGTTCCAGGTATGCCTGTGCATCCATCTTCTGCTGGGTGGTTCCGCAGCTGGAGCAGGTGACGTAGGGACTGTCCCCCTTGATCTCCGACTCATCGAGCGGTGCGCCGCAGTACTTGCATCTCAATGCGACCATGTTCTCCATGTTCTCACCTGCGCACGGATATGCTGAACCTCAGCGAGGAGATCTCCGCCTGGAGCCTTGCCTCCATGGCACGCATCTCCGCCATCGCCTTCTCGTGGTAGATCTGTGCGATGTCCTCGGACCTGTTGCTGATGGCGGTGTAGCAGGGCAGACAGACGTAGATCCTCTCCGCGTTGTCGGAGATGGGCTTGACAGCATCGTTCTCGCTCATCTTCTGGAACACGGGCTCGATGGTGCTCCTCATTCCCATGAAGTGTATGCCCTCGGCGTTGGCAGGTCTGCCACAGATCCAGCATGTGCACGATCTCGCATACTCCTGGGACAGCCTGAGTTCCTCATCCCCGCTGTCTCCCAGCTGCTTGCGGAAGTTGTAGGCCATCTGGAGATATTCGGCGGCTATCTTCGGGTCGGTGTGCACGGCACCGCGTCCCATCGTGCTGTATCCCTGGGCCTGGAGGATGAGTGCCTCCCTGCTTCCGGTGGAGAGGGTGTTTCCCTTGAATATCTCGTCGAGCTTGAGGTTCTTCTCTCCGATCCTTGCGAGGTATTCGCCTGCGACAGCTATGAGCGCCTGTCCCTTGGACATGTAATCGTAGTCGTGCATGTTGGCAGCCTCGATCTCCTTGATGTCCAGCTCGCACTCGACGATGAGGTCCTGCGTGTCGATGTCCGTGAGGCCGAACTTGATGCTTGACAGCTGCAGGTTGTTCAGCTGGGTCAGGAGTGCACGGTATGCGCCGATGTTGGCACGGTTGCTTCCCACGTCGATGATGGCGGCATATGTGAGGGCGAGGTTGTTGTTGGCGCATCCCTTGGAGTTAGCATCGATGAACTTCTTCTTGGCGCCAGAAAAATCCTTTCTTCCGATGAGATCCAACCCCTCGTTGAAGAGCTGGTCCCCACCTTTGAATAAAAATGCCATTTTTATTCCTCTGCGGCAAGGATTGCATTTGTACTACAAAAAAGGGTCTATTTTGCCCACTGTCATGATGATGGAATGACACGGAATGGACACATATCGGTACAGTTGTCTAATATGTACAATTCTTTGGATATTTTATTAGACAATTGTCTAGTATAACTGTCAATATTGAGATAATTTGGTACTAAAATCCTAAAAATAGATATATTCAACATAAAAGTTCGAAAAGTATATTAACAATTTTACATAGTAGGGTTCATGGCGAACTTTAGATTCGATGCCGTTCAAAAAGCAAATGCGAAAGAACCTATCGAAGCAACCGCACCTTCCAATCTCACATCCGAGTACTACGGATGTAACGTCTTCAACAGGGCTGCGATGAGGCAGTACCTCGACGAGGACACCCGCAGGGCCATCTATGAGACCGTGGAGAAAGGTGTCACCCTGGACAAATCCATCGCGGACCATGTTGCCGCCGGAATGAAGAGGTGGGCCCTGGACATGGGCGCCACCCACTACACCCACTGGTTCCAGCCCCTCACCGGTGGAACCGCGGAGAAGCACGACTCCTTTGCAGACCCCCGCGGAAAGGACGAATCGATCGAGAAGTTCAGCGGAAAGCTGCTGTGCCAGCAGGCGCCCGACGCATCCTCGTGCCCCAGCGGTGGACTGAGGAACACCTTCGAGGCCAGGGGTTACACCGCTTGGGACCCTTCCTCCCCCGCGTTCATCATCGGTGACACCCTGTGCGTGCCCACCGTCTTCATCTCCTACACCGGAGAGGCGCTCGACTACAAGACCCCCCTCCTGAAGTCCGACGTCGCCGTGTGCAAGGCGACCACCGACCTTCTCGCCCTCATGGGCATGCCCAACGAGGTCGCACACTCGTATCTCGGATGGGAGCAGGAGTACTTCCTCGTCGACAAGGACCTCTACTCTCTCCGTCCTGACCTGGTCCTGACGGAGCGCACCCTCATCGGTCACGTCTCTTCCAAGAACCAGCAGCTTGACGACCACTATTTTGGATCCATCCCCGCCAGGGTCATGGAGTTCATGAAGGATCTCGAGTTCGAGTGCTACAAGCTCGGCATCCCCGCCAAGACCAGGCACAACGAGGTCGCCCCCGGACAGTTCGAACTTGCGCCCGTGTACGAGGCAGCCAACCTCGCCAACGACCACAACCTTCTCCTGATGTCCGTGATGAGGTCCGTGGCGGCCAAACACGGATTCGCCGTGCTTCTCCACGAGAAGCCCTTTGCAGGTGTCAACGGATCCGGAAAGCACTGCAACTGGTCCATCGGAACCGAGTCCGGAATCGGACTCATGTCCCCCGGAAAGACCGACAGGGAGAACCTCAGGTTCCTCTGTTTCATGGCCAACACCCTCAAGGCCGTCTATGACAACAACGGTCTTCTCAAGGCATCCGTGATGACCGCCTCCAACTCGCACAGGCTCGGTGCCAACGAGGCGCCTCCCGCGATCATCTCCTCCTTCCTCGGAACCCAGGTCCACGAGGCTTTCGAGGAGCTCCTCAAATCCAAGGACATGGTCAAGATCGCAGGCAAGAAGGGATACAGCCTCGGAATCCCCCAGGTCCCTGAGCTCATGGTGGACAACACCGACAGGAACAGGACATCCTCCTTCGCCTTCACCGGAAACAGGTTCGAGTTCAGGGCTGTCGGTTCCTCCGCGAACTGCTCCGGGCCCATCACCATTCTCAACACCATCCTCGCGAACCAGCTCAACATCTTCAGGGCTGCCGTGGAGAAGAGGATCGAGGCAGGTTCCGAACCCATGAGGGCCATCCTCGACGAGACCCGTGAGACCTACAGGGCCTGCAAGGACATCTGCTTCGACGGAAACGGATACTCCGACGAGTGGAGGGCCGAGGCCAAGACACGCGGACTCGACTGCGAGTCCTCCGTCCCCCTCTGCATGGATGAGTTCACCTCCGAGAAGACCGTCGCCCTGTTCAAGAACGTCGGCGTCCTCTCCGAGGTCGAGCTCGAGTCCAGGAAGGATGTCTATCTGGAGATATACTGCAAGAAGCTCTCCATTGAGGCCAGGACCCTCAGTGATCTGGTGACGAACCACATCATCCCCGTGGCCATCACCTATCAGAATATCCTTCTCGAGAATGTGAAGAATCTCAAGGAGATCTATGGCGCATCCGCATTCAAGAAGATGGCCATCTCCCAGATGGATCTGATCGAGTGCATCTCCGCAGACATCGCCGCCGCCGAGAGCGAGATCGACACACTCGATGCGCTCATCGACAGCATCTCTGCAGAGGACCGCGATGCCGCGATCATCTATCACGACAAGGTCGTCCCGATGCTTGACGAGATCAGGAAGCACGTCGACTCCCTCGAGATGCTCGTCGATGACCAGATGTGGCCCCTGCCCAAGTACAGAGAGCTCCTGTTCATCCACTAAACCCTTCTCCGGGGCGTCCTGACGGGCGCCCCATTTTTCCATATTTTTGTTCCGGACTGTCCTCCGATCGATCCCTGATTTCCATAAATGGGTACATATTGGCTATTTTTTCCATTGATGGAAACTATCAAAAAATTACATTATTTGGTGATTATCTGGATAGTCCAGCATCGATTTGAAACCCCTCCAATACGTTATCAACCTATAGTTGTGAACCTTGCAAGATTATATATAGAAGAACAATCAATTACATACACATAATCCGCAGAAGGCGGAATAATGGAGAAATAATCATGGGAATGGGAAACGCACCTGTGCTCATCCTTAGGGAAGGAAGCAAGAGAGAGAAAGGAAAGGACGCCCAGTTCAACAACATCACCGCGGCAAGGACCATCGCTGACGCAGTCAGGAGCAGTCTCGGACCCAGGGGAATGGATAAGATGCTCGTAGACTCCATCGGAGACGTCGTCATCACCAACGACGGTGTAACCATCCTCAAGGAGATGGATGTCCAGCACCCCGCTGCAAAGATGCTCGTCGAGGTCGCAAAGGCCCAGGACGCAGAGGTCGGAGACGGTACCACCACCTCCGTCATCATCGCAGGAGAGCTCCTCAAGAAGGCACTCGACCTGATCGACTCCAACGTCCACCCCACCATCATCACCACCGGATACAGGCTTGCCAACGACAAGGCCCAGGAGATCCTCAAGGAGGTCTCCAAGAAGGTGTCCATCGATGACGAGGACCTCCTCCTCAAGATCGCTCAGGTCTCCATGAACAGCAAGCAGATCAACAACTCCAAGGACTTCTTCTCCAAGCTCGTTGTTGACGCTGTCAAGACCATCATCGAGAAGGACAGCGAGGGCAAGTACTTCGCCAACCTGAAGAACCTCCAGACCGTCAAGAAGGCTGGAGCCAACATGGATGAGACCGAGCTCGTCAAGGGACTCATCATCGACAAGGAGCCCGTCTCCGCAACCATGCCCAAGCTCGTCAAGAACGCGAAGATCGCACTCATCGACAGCGCATTCGAGGTCAAGAAGCCCGAGATGGACGCAAAGATCCAGATCACCGACCCCGAGATGCTCACCAAGTTCATCAAGGAAGAAGAGAAGCTCCTCAAGGACATGGTCGACTGTGTCAAGAAGGCCGGAGCAAACGTCGTCTTCTGCCAGAAGGGAATCGACGACCTCGCACAGCACTTCTTCGCAAGGGAGGGAATCTACGCCTGCCGCCGTGTCAAGAAGTCTGACATGGAGAGGCTCGGAAAATCCACCAACGCAAGCATCGTCAGCAAGATCGCAGAGCTCACCGCCGAGGACCTCGGAGAGGCAGAGACCGTCGAGCTTAGGTTTGTCGGTGACGAGCAGATGACCTTCATCACCGGATGCAAGGACCCCAAGACCGTCTCCGTCCTCGTCAGGGGAGGAACCAACCACGTCACCGATGAGGTCGAGAGGTCTCTCGTTGACGCATGGTCTGTCGTCAAGGTCTCCATCGAGGATGGACTCATCTGCACCGGTGGAGGATCCACTGCAATGGAGCTCGCCATGAAGATCAGGGACTACGCCGCATCCGTCGGTGGAAGGGAGCAGATTGCAATCGAGGCATTTGCATCCGCAATGGAGATTATCCCCACCACCCTCGCAGAGAACGCCGGTCTCGACCCCATCAACATGGTCATCGAGCTCAGGAGGCAGCACAAGGCAGGAAAGAGCTACGCAGGACTCAATCCCTTCTCCGGAAAGGTCGAGGACATGCTCGCTCTCGATGTCATCGAGCCCTACAGGATCGGAAAACAGGCAATCAACTCTGCAACCGATGCTGCTGTCATGATCCTCAGGATCGACGATGTCATCGCATCCAAATCCACTCCCGCCCCCGCCGGCGGAATGCCCGGAATGGACTGAAGCTTCTAAACAATCCCGGGGGCTTCGGCCCCCGCCATCCCTCTAACCCCCAAAAGTGATACTGTATGACTGGAAAGTCTAAAGATAAAAGTAAGACGGATGTAACATCCGATGCGACCGAGGAGACCAAGACGGAGACTGTCGAGGTTCCCAAGGAGGAAGACGCACTCGCCAAGGCACTCGCGGACGCACAGACGTACCTCGACATGGCCAGGCGCATACAGGCGGAGTTCGAGAACTACCGCAAGAGGACCGAGAGGGAGATGGAGGAGTTCAAGAAGTTCGCCACCAGCAATCTGTGCAAGGAGCTGGTGAACATTCCTGACGATCTCGAGAAAGCACTTTCCACAGCCAAGGATCCCGAGGATCCCTTCACCGTCGGAGTCAGCTCCGTCAGGGGAAACCTCGTGAAGATCCTCGAGTCCCAGGGAGTCCGTGAGGTTCCCGTGGACGGCGGTTTCGATCCCAACATGCATGAGGCGCTGATGGTGGTCGAGGCCGAGGAGGACGGAAGGATCGCACAGGTGTATCAGAAAGGATACATGATGAACGGTCGCGTCCTCAGGACCGCAAAGGTAGTAGTCACTAAGAAGAAAGAGGAGCCTGAAACTCCCGTGCAGGAAGAAAAGACTGCAGAAGAAAATCAGTAAAAATCTAGGTGATAGATATGTCTAGAATCATTGGAATCGATCTTGGAACCAGCAACTCCGCAGCATCTGTGATGGAGGGTGGAAGGCCCACCATCATCCCCAGCGCAGAGGGAACCAGCGTCGGAGGAAAATCCTTCCCCTCCTACGTCGCATTCACCAAGGACGGACAGCTTCTCGTCGGAGAGCCCGCAAGGAGGCAGGCCGTCACCAACCCCGATGGAACCATCAAGAATGTCAAGAGGAAGATGGGAACCAACGACAAGGTGACCGCACTCGGAAAAGAGTACACCCCTCAGCAGATCTCCGCATTCATCCTTTCCAAGATCAAGAAGGACGCAGAGGCATTCATCGGCGAGACCGTCGACAAGGCAGTCATCACCGTTCCCGCCTACTTCAACGACAACCAGAGGCAGGCAACCAAGGATGCAGGAGCCATCGCAGGTCTCGATGTCGTCCGTATCATCAACGAGCCCACCGCGGCAGCACTCGCATACGGACTCGACAAGGCTGGACAGTCCCAGAAGATCCTCGTTTTCGACCTCGGAGGAGGAACCCTCGATGTCACCATCATGGACTTCGACGACGGAGTCTTCGAGGTCATGTCCACCTCCGGAGACACCCAGCTCGGTGGATCCGACATGGATGAGGCTCTGACCAACTACATCATCAAGCAGTTCCAGAACGAGTCCGGAATCGACCTCGGAAAGGACAACGCCGCCAGGGTCCGTGTCAGGGAGGCATGTGAGAAGGCCAAGATCGAGCTCTCCACCACCATGCAGACCGAGATCAACCTCCCCTTCATCACCG
>JAKSHU010000006.1 GCA_024399175.1 archaeon | reverse complement strand
TTCGTCTCATTCGAACACATGAAACTCGGTACGCCCCAGACCGCATAGAGGTTGAGTGTCCCATCATTCGCATAAGATTGACTGACCGCGGGCGTGACAATTACCTCATCATTTTCGAAATAGATCACACTCTGATCGGCACTGCAGTATTTTCCAGAACCATCTCTATATCCACTTACAAGTGACCATCCGACGAACACCATGCCTGGGACCTTGCTGACAGGCGTGCAGTCCCCATCCAAAGTGAATCTTTTGATATTGCCGATACTCAACGAGTCCTCATCTTCTCCGAATGTTCCGTAATCGCGATTCGTATGCAATACCAGATCGACCGAGCCATTATCTGTTTCCGCCTGGGCGGACGGTTCCTGGGGAATTATCAGAAACAGCTGCAGCATAAGCAAGGCAACAACCGCTACAGTGGTCAAAACTACGAAGTTCCTACGATAATTACGTGAAATATTCCTCAAGATGTCACCTTGGTGATTGTCAAATCCTTATCTGGCATGTAGAATGCCACCTGTTTATCCCCTTCGAGATCATCATTCTCATCAAGAGGGATGGGAATCAGCAGAAGATACAGAGCATCCGCGATCTGGACATATTCATCCCCCTCGCTAAAGGATGTAACGATTTGCGGAGTGTAAAGCTGGAGGTCATCAGAGTCGAAGTGATATCTTCCTTCCGGAAGATCAAGGTTTATCAGTTCGCCACTATGATGGATCTCCTGAACATCGTCGGCGGTCAGTATATGATACACAGGTTCCAGATGGACGGCCCTGAACCGAATGTCGTCAACGTCTGAACCGAATGAATATGGGAGGTCTCCCGTCGAGCTCCAGTGCTCTTCTGGTTCGAGATTCAACAGGATCATGGAGAACTTCACCTTTCCATCGAAAACACCGGATGAGTAGTCTTTTCCACCAAGTGTGAGGGCCATCGTGTCGGGCGCGGCATCTCCAGCAACTGTGGCTTCCACCTCCAATATCGCGTATTTCAGTTCCCTGTCATGGTCGCGATATTCGACGGTACTGTCAGTGATGTGCAATTCGCCGTGGTCAGTATGGATCACCTGCTGTCCGAATTCATCAGAATACGATGAATTGTATGCGTAGACCGCACCCACCGAGATACAGCACAGCACCACTGCAACGGCGATGGCGATGGCGATTCCCGACCTCATTCATAATCACCCCTGCGGTATCCGAAGAGGATCAGTACCGAAGATACTCCGACTGTGGCGAAGAGGGAGACCAGCATGACCAGACTCGGAGGGGAGCGGGCATAGATTTCCTCCACGAAGTATATGGAAAGATGATCGGTGGTGAATGAGGCGGTGGTTCCGTCGTAACTGGCATGCATGTTCTGGACCGAACCGTCCTCCCTGGCACAGAAAACGTTGATCCCGATGCATCCTGCACCCGTCTTGTATTCGAAACTGATGAGGATGGAACCCTCGAAGTTATGGATCTCCACTCCGTCGCTCATTATCCTCACCGAGATGGCATGCTTGTTTCCGACAACCTTCGCCTGCTCCTCATTGAGATGTTCGGCCTCGGCGATGTTGACATAGACGTATATGTCGTTCGGATATCCGGAAAGATCACTCAGGAGCCTTTTGTCCAGCTCCAGCTGGGCCGCCTTGCCCACCACGCACAGACGGAAATCCTGTCCGGCCAGGAGACCGAGTGCGGCAGGCTCGGCCCTCAGCATTCCGTTGGGGTCGGTCTCCACTACGCCCAGTGGAACGGTGACCGAACCCTGGGGGATGAGTTCCTTGCCCTCGATGATGTCGGAGATGGCCCGGTAGATCTCGATGATGTCGTTCGCCTTGTCTGTATGCAGGTAGTTCTCCGGGCCCAGGTCCGTTTCCAGGGGGACCTTGATAATCAGGTCCGAAGCATCCTGCTTTGCATCCACGATGATGTCTCCGTCCCGGGATTCGGCACCGATGTGGATGGTGACCTTCTGTTCGACACGCTCCACACGGATGGAGATATTGATCTTGTGTCCGTTGGGGGTGGTCTCCTCGATTTCCTCGTCATCTGTTCCGTTCCACCAGCGTGCGTAGAGAGTGGTGTCCGAGATCAGCCTGACGGTGTCGTTCTGGGTGATATGGACGTTGTCCTTGGTGTACCATCCGAGGAAGATCCTTCCGTCATCGCGGAGCTGGGGGAGTTCGTAGCGGTCCCCGTTCCTGAACAGCCTCTGGTCGATGATGTTGCCATCATCTTCGAAGTAAACGGCGTTGGTGTCCCTTCCGCTGTCGATGGTGAAGGAGAATCCAATTCCCTTGATGTCGGGAAGGGAATCGAACATGGCGTTGGACAGCACCTCTACCTGGATGTAATATCTGACATCCTTCTGCATGATGCTGGTAACCAGGTTGTACTGGTTCGGTTTCAGGTCGGTGGTGAAGTCGGGTGTCCCCGTACACGATCTGTCCTGGTAGAATGACAGTCTGAACCCGGTCTTCTCGAAATAGTCGTTGTGGCCGATGATATTTGCGTACAGTGCGTAGTTGTAGCTGTCGGAACCGGTTGCTATGGCATAGGTGGATCCGGATACGAGTGTGAGTCCGGACGGGAGGATGTACCATACCTTTCCGTCGGAATCGGTATTGGTGTTGATGTCCAGCGAACAGTCGTCAAGGATGGCTCCGGAGATGGGTTGTCCCGTAACAGAGGAGCAGACGTTTATGGTAGGTAATGTGGCGGCTTCAGAAGATTCGGCGGAAGCTGCCATCAGAGGGGAGCTGAGTGCCCCTGTCGCGAGTATCGCACTAGAAATCCAATGGCGGTTTTTCGTTCTTTCTCCTCCCAAATGTGTAAAAGAATGGGGGCAAGGCCCCCGAAATGAGTTTAAGAATCTCAGGGTGTCGGAGTCGCCTGTGTTGCAGTAGCAGTGTAAGTAATTGCTAATTCCTTTACGTAAAGGTTGTTAACATGATTGCCTTCGTTCTGGGAGTAGTAATTATCTTTACCAATAGTTTTCTGAACATCGGTTCCCAACTGATCAACAACAATTTCTACTGTGAGTGCATAGAACACTTTTTTATCAGCACCAGGTTCGATACAGATTTCACTAGTACCTGAAATATTTTCGGCAGCGCCGTCTGCAACATAATCCTTAGAGCCGATAGTTATGAGTTTAGAAGTTTCTGTAGTCTTCTCTTTCAGTTTTTGTAACTTGTATGTTGCAGTACATTTGTTAGACGGCGTATTATCTTCAAGATAGATTGCACCATTCTTTATTGAATCAATCTCAGCCTTGAGTGTCACATACGATTTGTCCCCATGGGCTTCAATGGTGATTCCATCAATTGCTCCGGTAAATGTAACTTTATTGCCAACAACATTTCCTACAAGTGCACTGTTGCTAGAATACTTCGAGTCGGCAGTCAACTTGTAGTAACTGCCTGTTCCATCAGTAAATGTATCGTAAATTACATCCACATCGTATTTTTCAACTTCGGAGGTCTCGTCATTTGTTTTCTGACCATAATGGATATTGCTGTGGTCTGCGGAAACCGTAACGTAAACAGCCTCGATGTCCTGCTGTCCGAAGTTATCAGAATATGTAGCAGAGTAGGCGTATGCTCCTCCGATGAAAAGTGCTGCGATAGCGATCACAGCGAGAGGAACGAGAACCTTGCCTGCGGCATTCGTGGTTTTCATAGAGTTCATTCTATCACTTCCGGAGCCTTTTTCTTTCGTTTTAGTAGAATACGAGACTCCTACGTATGCCCACTATGCCTTTTATTTTATATTAATGTAGGCTAATTACAAGTCCCAGATTGCAGCACAAATAGTTCAGAGAAAAGGATTCTTTATGGTACATCCAGTGGTCTTTTGTCCCAAGGACCTGCATTGACATTCTTCTCGGTCAGCCTCTTTTCTTTAGTGAGGATTCGACAGGAGGGGAGCAGAGACCCAATAAAACAGTTCCTCGAATAAAACTTCGGGGCGTGGGCGCAACAGCCATCCTCGAACGATGGCTGTCCGAGAGATCCAATCTTCCTCCTGAGGTCCTTTCAACCAACATACTTAAAACAATCTAAACGCTTTATATTCAACGCACAGTTATCGTATTGGATTATTGATGGATGGATTGGTTAGCCAATGACTTTATATCCCACCATTGGATTATACCACCAAAGACAAAACCGAGGGAACACAATGGCAGAAATCAATACCAGCACCGACGGCCTGTATCGCATCTCCCACAACTCCGAGAAGCCCGGCATCATCACCGTGGAATGGGGAGGATCCTGCATCGGAATCCTCAGACCTGCCCAGGACAGGCTCGAGTCCGTCATCGGTGCCATCGACGCTGGAAAGAGCATCAGAGAGGTCTGGAAGATCCTCGACCTGCCCGTCGATCCCATCGACACCACCCTCCCCATCGAACCCTACTTCGTCTTCGCCTGCATCGACGACCTGCCCGTCCAGCTCTACACCAGCAACGATTTGGAGGATGCGCAGGAGTTCGCCAAGAGTTATCTCGAGGGAACAAGGGAGAGCCTCACCCTGTACGTGTGCTTCGTGACCGGACGCTACTACCGCGACGGATCCATCAGCTGCATCCACAACATCATGAGCAGGGGAGAGCCCAGGAAGAACACCCCGTTCAAGAAGGTCCTCGGAATGGATGTCGACTGCTTCCACCTCATGTTCGAGGAGATGAAGGAGGCCTGAGTCCGACGGGCCCGGGGCCGGCAAAAACCATTTTCCTCCTCCAAACTAAATATCACGACAGATTACCTTTTTTCCATGGAGAGCGAGCCGGGAATCTTCCAGAGAATGCGCGAAGGATGCACCATCACGCGCGACGACCCTGAATTCTTCCGCGTCGAGGAACGCTACGAACTCATCAAGGACCTTCTGCCCGCCCTCAACAGCTGCACCGACGAGAACGGTCGCAGGGAGATTTTCGCAAAAGTGTTCGGAAGGGAGATCGATCCCACCGTCAACATCTGCACCCCATTCAGCACGGACTGGGGACTATTCACCACGATCGGAAAGAGGACGTTCATCAACAGCGGCTGCACGCTGCTCGACCAGGGCGGGATTGAGATCGGAGAGGACGTCATGTTCGGTCCACAGGTGATGCTCGTCACCACCAACCACCCTCTGGATCCCACCAGACGCACCGACATGGTCCACGAGAAGATCACCATAGGGGACAACGTCTGGATCGGAGCCGATTCGATGGTCCTCCCCGGGGTCGCCGTCGGCAGGGACGCGGTCATCGCCGCAGGCTCGCTCGTGACCAGGGACGTCCCCCCGAGGACGCTGGTGATGGGACGTCCGGCCAGGGTCGTCCGCGAGCTCTGAATCACCCTCGGAAGTCCGTCATGATGCCGATTGACTACACCGATAAACGATTGTTGGGCGATAATCCTCCACAACGCATTTAGGCAGGCCGATAGGCCTTTAATATGGATTGACTTACTGCTCGCTATGAAATCCATGATCGTTCTTCTTGGTCCCCCTGGAGCAGGAAAAGGAACCCAGGGCGAGAAACTCGAAACCGAACTCGGATACATCAGACTCTCCACCGGAGACATGCTCCGTGAGGCCGTCAGGAACGGAACCGAACTCGGAAAGCTTGCAAAGACCTACATGGACTCCGGCGCTCTCGTCCCCAACGACGTCATCATCGGACTCATGAAGGACAAGATCAAGTCCCTCGGAAAGGTCCCCGGAATCATCTTCGACGGATTCCCCAGGACCGTCGAGCAGGCAGAGGCACTTGACAAGGAGCTCAACGTCGACCTCGCACTCAACTTCGATGTCGCAGACGAGGCACTCATCGAGAGGCTCACCCAGAGGCGTTCCTGCCCCGACTGTCAGGCAGTCTACCACCTTGTCTACAACCCCCCGAAATGCCAGGGCAAGTGCGACAAGTGCGGAGCAGAGCTCTACCAGAGGGATGACGACAAGGCCGAGACCGTCAAGAACAGGCTCGAGGTCTACCGCAAGAACACCCTCCCCCTCGTCGACTACTACACCAAGTCCGAGAAGATCGTCACCATCGCCGGAACCGGCGACATCAACGCCATCTTCGAGGAAGTCAAGAAGGCAATCCAGTAAACTCCTAATCAGCAGGCCTTCGGGCCTGCAATCCTTTTCAACAGCTTTCTGTGGCACGACATCCCGTGACTGTCGGTTTTTTGTCGGAACAAGCTTTAAATCCTCTTCGGGAGTGGTGCATATCAGAGACAGAGAACCCGATAAGGATCATCTGTCCCGATGTGGAATCCTTCAATGCAAGGAGTGAACCGTCATCTCCCGACGGACCGAGCACGTATCAGGAAGAGATTCACCGTCACAACCCTTTCATCACGGGGGCCTCGAAACCCCCGTGGTAGTTTTTATCACACCATCGCAAGACGCTGACACCTGTCGATGACTATCTCCTGCTCCGCCTCGCACACGGAACCGTTGGAGAAGATGCGCTCGATGCTCACGAGATATCTGCCGGCGATCATTCCGGGGAAGGACACATAACCGTCACCGGAGGAGAGCTCCCTGGTGCAGAGATGACGGAATCCGGAGTCATCCATGCGGAAGAGCGTGATGCGGAGATCGTCCAGATCCCCTTCGGGAGAGCTGCAGTAGATCCTGCATTCATTATCGCACATTATCGGGAACAGATCGAAATTTAATTGGGAGTCGGGATTCGGCATATTAACAACCCGTTGCATGTGTATCGGGCTGCTTGTATAAATGTCTACTTCTGTCTACAAATGTCTAAAATGGAAATGGTTTGGCGGAATGGTCCGCCGAAGTTGTTTCAGGCGTCGTCGGGCTGCTCTTCCTGGTTGCGCCTGGGAAGCCTGACCTTGAATGCCAGGTAGTATCCCATGTCGCCGTAGATGTAGAGCCTGGTGTACGCCCCGTAGTCCATCCTGGGAACGATGGCGTTGGCGGGGATGTCGACATAGACGCTCTCGTCGGCACGGTAGACGATGGCACGCCTACCGCCGTTACCGTCATCGATGATGTCGAGTCTGACGAGGTCCTGTGGTTTCTTGCTCTTGGAGAAGACCACGGATCCGGTGCCGTCGACGATGTGGTAGAGGCTGGCGTTGGGGACCGAGTACCTGAACCTGGGAACGATTCCGTTCGCGATCTGGGCCTTCCTGACGCTCTTCAGGATGATGTGCTTCCTGGGCTCGTGGATGTTGAAGCGGAAATGCTCGCCCTCCTCGCCGAAGATGTCGACGTAGGTGCTCTTCGAGAGGGTGTCGGGAAGGAGGATCTTCTGGACGTTGATGTAGACGGCGCTGGCCTGGGAGTCGGTTCCGCTGCTTCCGAGGACAAGGGTGAGCCTGCCTCCCTCGTGCCTGACCTCCATGTCTGCGTAGAAGCGGTTCTGGTGGAGGATGAACGAATAGTCCGCCTTGTTCTGCATGAGCAGGATCAGCTTGTGGCGGTCGATGTTGTGGATTCCGAAGATGCCGTTGACGGTGCGCATCCTGTTCATGGCCCTCCACATGTCTCCCTTCGCGGTGTACCATGTGATGTCTCCGCTGGTGAAGACGATGGTGAAGATTCCGTAGAGGATCATGTGGGGCACGTAGAACTCCATGATGGACTCGACGAACTCGATGCTCAGCTCACCGCCTGCGGTGTACTGCAGCTTGATGGTGAAGTAGTCTATGGTGATGGTCAGCAGGATGGCGATGATGATTGTGTAGATGCTGTTGACCTTCCTGAGGGCGAACAGCAGGGCGTTGAAGAGCAGTGCGACACCGCATCCGACGTGGACCAGGAAGAAGGTGAAGTTCTCCACGACGAAGGCGTAATCGAAGTCGAACATGCTGTAGAGCTCCTTGTAGAGCTCGTACGTGTCGTATTCGCTGGGCGCACCCGCCAGAAGCTCGAATCCCATGATGGCGCTGCACAGCCATATGGTACGCCAGGTGTTCTTGTGGGGCAGCAGGATGAGGACGATTCCTCCGACGATCATGACCAGCTCGGACATGGTCTCACGGAGGATGATGTTCGTGTACTGGGGAAGGAGTGCGATGAGCTCCGCGGTCTGGTAGGTGGTGTAGGCACCGGTGAGGATCAGGAGGAGACCGAGGATGTAGTCGAGGTTCAGGGGGATTCTGGAGATGACCTTCATTGCCTTCTGCCTCCCTTCTGCTCGGGACCGAAGTACGCACGCCATCCGTGGACCTTCGGGGGCTCGTCGTAGACCTGCACCCTCATGGCGAGGTTGCGGTCGTTGTAGACCTCGAAGCCGTCGTCCTGGAACACGATGTCCTTCACGCGGCCGTGCTGCCTGGAGACGTATCCGGTTCCGTCCGCGAGGATGAGGCTGTAGAACGTGTTGCCGGTCCTCCACTTCTCCAGCATCAGGAGCATGTCGGGTCCGTCGGCCTTGAGGGGGATGGCGAACTCCCTCTCGATGGGGGACTCGTTCTGGCAGACGGTCCATCCGCTCTCGTCGTGGACCTTGCTCTCGAGGTCGCGGAACTCCCCGGAGGTCAGTGTGAGGCTGCCGGGGTTCAGGCGGGAGGCGGCGCGGAAGATCCCACGGCGCACCGTCTCCCAGGACATCATGTCGTAGACCTCCTTCGAACAGAGGAGGATGAAGTACATGGTGTAAAGGATGGGGGTGGTCACGAAGTCACGGCGGAAGTCCCACATGGCGAAGACGTCGAAACCGAGGAACTCACCTGCATAGATGAGCAGGAGGACGTAGGCGATGACGATTCCGATGGAGGAGAAACGCATGACGAACGCGTTCATCGCATCCATGCGCATGAAGTTGAATCCACGGTACAGCTGGTAGATGGAGAAGATGAGGATGATGTATCCCAGGACCCACATAACATTGTCGAGGATCACGTGGATTCCGAAGGCCTCCTGGGGCCTCATCGCGTAGCTTATTCCGACAAGGAAACGGCTGAGACCGATACCAAGACACATCAGTCCCACGGCGGGCATGATGTCACGGAAGCGGGGGGTCAGCATCAGTGCGCCGGCGACGATCAGGGAGATTCCCGACAGCAGCCTGACGACGGAATGCCAGTCGGTGATGTCCAGATGCTCGTAGCGGAACTGCAGCGACAGTATTCCGACGATGATCATCAGCATCGCCATGACGATCGCGCGTTTGTTGTACACTCTGTGGGTGGAGTAATCCATGGGGGGACATATCCAGACTGCTTTAAAAACAGTGGGTATGAGCCAGACAGGGCGCGGTCGATTACAGGGGAGGGACGGGTGAGGGCCCCGACCATTCCTTTATAACGTAGGGCCGTCTGTGGTCGCACATATGAGGGAGTCGACCGAGGGAACGACCGGAGCGGAGGGCATGAGATTCTGCATGGAGTGCGGAGAGCAGGTCGATCCCGATGCGGAGTTCTGCTACCAGTGCGGTTCCAGACGTGTCATCGATGTCGACCCAGCGAACAACCGCATCCGCCTCGAACCGGGGGAGGGCCCCTACTGCGGCACCCGCAACCTCCCCGAGGACCGTTTCTGCGCCTCCTGTGGAAAGCGCATCGGGACCTTCGAGTACGTTCCGCAGCGCAGTCGCCGCCTCACCACCCGCGAGAAGCTGATCGTCTTCATCTCGATAGTCCCCGCGGCCTTCAACCTGTTCGGGATCGGACACATCCTTCTCGGAAGATACTCCAGGGCGCTGATGTATCTCGTCATGTCGGCCGTGCTCATCTACATCAGATGGTTCTGCGGTCCGCTCGAGATGTCAACCCTAATATTCATCGAGGTCATTGGGCTTGTCATATTCATGAAGCAGTCCTTCGAAGTCATCAACCTCATCCAGTCCGGACCACGCGGAGGCAGCTGACATGCCGGCGGACGACTGGACGGAGAAGTACCGTCCCCAGACCCTGAAGGAGATCGTCGGCAACCCCACCTCGGCGGAGACGATGCACCAGTGGGCATTATCATGGGAGAAGGGCACGCCGAAGTTCCGCGCCCTGGTCCTCATCGGAACCCCGGGAATTGGAAAGACCTCCTCCGCTGAGGCCCTCGCCAGGGAGATGGGATGGGGACTGGTGGAGATGAACGCCTCGGACCAGAGGACCGGTGGTGCGATCCAGGACATCGCCACGAGGGCATCCAACTTCAACACGTTCGACGCGGACGGATCGTACATGAGCGCCAGCAACGGCGGAAGGAAGCTCATCATCCTCGACGAGGCAGACAGCCTCTACGGCAACTCCGACAGAGGTGCGATGCCCGTCATCGTGGACCTCATCCGCAACACCAGACAGCCGGTCATCCTCATCTGCAACGACTTCTACGAGCTCTCCAGGAGGAGCTCCGCCATCAAGTCAGAGACGATGCAGATCACCTTCAGGAAGCCCCAGGCCGCCTCCATCGCCAAGGTGCTGATGAAGATCTGCGCCAAGGAGAGGGTCATCATCGCCCCCGAGGCAATCCAGACCATCGCGGAGAATGCGGGAGGAGACCTGCGTGCCGCCGTGAGGGACCTGCAGTCCATCGCCCTCGGAAGGAGGGAGGTCACCGCCGAGATGGCCGAGCACATCTCCCAGAGGGAGTCCCGCTCCGACATGTTCGAGTTCATCCACATGCTCCTCAAGAAGAGGAACGCACCCGCCGCGAAGCAGCTCCTGAGGGAGTGCGACGTGGACCCTGGAACTGTGTCCGTCTGGATCGATGAGAACCTTCCGAAGAACTGTGCCTCGCGCCAGGACCTCTGCGACGCGTACAACGCACTCTCCCGCGCCGACGTCTATCTGGGACGTGTCGGAAAACGCATGTA
Organism: archaeon; assembly: GCA_024399175.1. Taxonomy (GTDB): domain Archaea; phylum Thermoplasmatota; class Thermoplasmata; order Methanomassiliicoccales; family Methanomethylophilaceae; genus Methanomethylophilus. Next base: position 13,433 of record JAKSHU010000006.1, on the reverse strand, counting down.
CTACGGACTGTGGAGCTATGCGAACGACATGATGGTCTACGGGATCACCGATGGACTGAGAACCCCCACCATGAGCTTCGAGAGGGTGTCGTTCCCCACCTACCTGTCGAAGATGTCCCGCTCCAGGACCACCCGCGCCCTGAGGAAGAGCGTGGCGATGAAGCTCGGCATGCTCATACACACGTCCGCCAACACCATCCTCTCGGAGTCCATGGACTTCTTCAGGGCGATGGCGGTCGACGACGCCGACTTCCGCGTGATACTCGTGAAGGACGCCATGCTCGAACCCGACGAGCTGGGCTTCCTGATGGGGTGCAAGACCGATGACAAGAGGATCAAGGCAGCGATGCTCGCCGCCCATCCCCCGGAACCCAAGGAACCGAAGACCAGGACCACCCGCGCGAAGAAGACCCAGGCGGCCCCTGCAGAGCCCAAGGCCCCCGTGAAGAAGGAGGTCCCCGCAGCAGTGGTCGAGGCGCCCATCGTGCAGGAGCCTGCACCCGCACCGCCCGCATCGGACTCCCCGCCCCCCGCGGATCCGCCAGCGGCACCCAAGAGCAGGCAGAAGAGCCTGTTCGACTTCTGAGAGTGAGAAGATGGACCAGACATACAAGGACACCCTGATCAAGCAGCAGTACCGCATCTACAAGGACCACTCGGCGGCCAAGCTCTGCGGATGGCTGAAGGAGTCGCTGGTCCACTGCAGGAACTGCTACAAACAGGACTTCTACGGCATCCAGAGCCATCGCTGCCTCCAGATGACCCCCGCACTGAACGAGTGCACGCACATGTGCCCCTTCTGCTGGAGGATCATGGGACAGGACTTCGAGGTCAAGGAGTGGGCCGAGCCGAAGGAGATGCTAGACAACCTCATCGCGCAGCAGAGGCTCCTTATCTCCGGATACAAGGGGCACCCGACCTGCGACCTCGAGAAGTTCCAGGAGGCCCTGAACCCCAACCAGGTCGCCTGCTCCCTCGCGGGCGAGCCCACCATCTACCCCTACCTGTCCGAGTTCTTCAAGGAGTGCCATTCCCGGGGAATGACCACGTTCCTGGTCACCAACGGTACCAATCCCGAGAGGCTCGCCGAGATGGACACCCTGCCCCGCCAGATCTACGTGACCGTGGCGGCGCCCGACAAGCAGACCTATCTGAAGGCCTGCCGCCCCAAGATCTCCAACGGCTGGGAGAAGCTGATGGAGACCCTCGAGCTCTTCCCCTCCCTGGAGACCAGGACCGTCGTCAGGCACACGCTTGTCAAGAACCTCAACCTGATGGATCCCGAGGGATATGCCAGACTTGATAAAATCGCCGACCCGGACCTCATCGAGCCCAAGGGATACGTCTTCGTCGGAGGCTCCCGCCAGAGGCTCACCGTCGACTGCATGCCCGAGTGGGAGCTCATGAACGACTTCTCCTCCCGCCTCGGAGAGCTGATGGGCATGAAGATCCTAAAGACGAAGGAGGACAGCCGCGTCCTGCTGCTCGGACCCGAGGGAATGGAGCTGGATGTGAGGAAGGCCTGGGAGAACGGACTCCCCTCCTCGCCCCGCATCGACAGGATGCTCGTCGGCAGGGAAGCACAGACGGACTGAACTCTTCTGACCCTTAGGATTTCTCCAGATAACCTTAATACCTGCTCAAACCATCGTCTCTTTATGAAATACGCGACGGAGGGATCCGCATGAGCAGCGGCTGCCCCATCGAGTTCGTGAATCTGAGGAAGGAGTACGGAAGCTTCGTCGCCGTCAACAATCTCAACCTGCAGATTCAGAAGAACAGCTTCACGGGACTGCTCGGTCCCAACGGTGCCGGCAAGAGCACCTCCCTGAAGATCCTCACCAACCTGGTGTCAGCGACATCGGGAAACGTCTACATCTACGGACACGACGTGGCCGACGACCCCAAGACTGCCCTCGAGGGCGTGGGAACCGTTGTCGAGACCCCCGAGTTCTACCTCTATCTGACCCCTCGCGAGACCTTCAGGTACATCGGGGAGATCATCGGGATGGGAAAGGAGAGCATCGCCGCCCAGACGGATGCCATCCTCGAGAAGGTGAAGATGACCGAGTGGGCCGACGCCAAGCTCGGAACCTTCTCCAAGGGAATGAGGCAGAGGATCAGCCTGGGTCTTGCACTCATCGACGATCCCAACGTCATCATCCTCGACGAGCCCACCTCCGGACTCGACCCCAGGGGAATGGCGGAGACCAGGGAGATCCTGAAGAACATCCGCAACGACAACAACGACCTCACCGTCCTGATGAGCTCCCACATGATGCACGAGGTCTCCGACCTCTGCGACCGCATCGCCATCATCCACCACGGAACCCTCATGGTCCACGACACCTTCGACAACGTCATCATGGACCGTGACGCCATCGTCCTGGTCGTGAAGCCCCTGGACGATCCCGAGCCCCACATGATCGACGCCATCAGCGCTCTCCCCAACGTCATCGGGGTGGAGAGGCAGGGCGGAGAGATCCACGTCAGGTTCAAGGGAGACAGGAGGGACGTCGCAGCGTTCTACAGGGAACTCGCAGGTCTCGACTTCCCAATCTGCGGAATGTCCGAGTCCACCAACGCACTGGAAGACAGATATCTGGAACTCATCAAGGAGTCGAAGTAAATGCACATTGATTTCTCTGACGACATGAGACAGGCGTTCGTCATCACCAGAAACGAGATCAAGAAGTTCATGAGCGGAAAGAAGATCTTCCTCTTCGGAATCCTGCTCACACTCGTCATCGTGCTCAACGCCGCCATGCCCTACCTCCTCGGAGGAGGTTACGACTACCCCATCGAGGTCGCCAAGAACTTCCTCGGCATGATCGACCTGCTCATCATCCTCGCCGCGGTGATGTTCGCCGCCACCACCATCGTGAGTGAATACGAGGAGCGCACCGTGCTCATCCTCCTCACCAGACCCGTGAGGAAATGGGTCATCTTCATCGGAAAGCTGATCGCATCCTTCGCGATCGTCTCCGTCTTCATGGCCATCATGTACGTGTTCACCGCCGTCTACTCCGTCGCGGTGACCGGATCCGTGGTCGGCGAGATCGGAACCTCCTTCGGACTCTGCCTCTGCGCGGTCTTCGGAGTTTGCGGATTCGCCATGCTCCTGAGCACCATCGCGAAGAAGTCCAGCACCGCATCCATCATGACCCTCGTCCTGCTCATCCTCGTGCTGGCAATCATCGGATCGCTCCTGCAGGAGCAGGGCATCGACACCTCCTGGCTGCTCATCAGCGCCATGGGTTCCATCTACAGGGTACTCTCCGGAATTCCCATCGACAGCCTCGTCTACGATGCGGGAGTCATGATCGGCTGGGGTGTTGTCTGCACCGCGGTCGGACTCATCCTCTTCAAGAAGAGGGACCTCTGAAACCATTCACCGGGGCTCGTCCCCGGACCATTTCTCACCCCTGAAAACAAGTGTACTCATTCTGTCGAGATTATGGTTTTATACCCGACACGGGAATTTGATTCCCATGAGTCTGATCAAAAGGACTGGCGACTCCAGGGACTTCGCTGCCCTCTTCGTCGTCATCTCCCTGATACTGGGATTCTCCCTCGTCCGCTCGGTCGGAATGGAGGGCTTCCACATCCTCGACATGGATGCGACGGTCAGTGCGATCGTGGTGGCCGTCTTCATCGTCCTCGGCATCGTGTTCGCGGTCCTGACCCACCTCGGAGTCAGGATGGCGTCACTGCCCGCCATCGCCGGCGCTCTGGTCGCCCTCGCGTTCGGAACATGTCTCATGGCCGGCGTGATCGAGAACAACGTCCACTACACCGGATGGACCCTGGTCCTCTTCGGAATCGGATGCCTCATCGGCGGTGTCGGCGTGCTCAGGCAGCCCTCCAGGATGGAATGAGAAACCTGCGGTCGACACGACCGCACCCCTTCAACTTTTCTAAAACGATGTCGTGAATGATGGTCCGACGGCCGAACGAATTGACCGTCGGAATGGATTTTCAAGATTCCCGCTCAGTGAGCGAGGGTTCCGTAGACGAGGAGCACGATCGCAAGAGCGTGGAGCGCGAGGAACACGTAGTTGAGCTTGAACTTGGGCTTCTGGGTCTTGTGGTGGAACATCGACATTCCGGCGACCGCTCCCCAGGGTCCGATCAGTCCCAGGATGAGGAGCGTCCTCTCCTTGGTCCTCCACTGCCCCCTGACGGCCTTGTGCTTGTCCCATCCGTACGCGCTGAAGCTGATGACGTTCAGCACGAAGTAGACGGCGAGGGCGATGAACGCTCCGCTCATGACCTCATCCTCTCGATGAACAGGTCCACGTCGGTGTTCAGTCCCGCCTCGTTCTTCTCACCCTTGCCGGGGAAGAAGACGGCATTGTGGATGTTGTACTCGTTGGCGATGCCGTTGGTCTGCTTCTCCCCCTTCTCGCCGCTGTATATGCAGCTGATGAAGAGATGGACCTGCTTCCCGAGGAGGATGTCCTCGTTGGCCTCGATGAACTTGGTGAGCCTTCCGTAGGGGGATCCTGCGTGGACGCCCGTTCCGAGAATGACCTTCGAGTAGGAGTCGAGGCAGATGTTGGTCTGCTGCTTGAGGTCGAAGATGTCCGCGTCGAGCTTCTCCGCGATGTATTTCGCTATCCTGCGTGTCTTTCCGGCGAAGGAAGTGTAGATGATCACCGTGTCTGTCATATGCATCCCTGTGACGGTGTAGTGTCCCCGTTGGTTATAGATTCTCGCACGCGCTTTTTAGTAAGATGTGGACGATACCGCCCGCATGGCATACAGGACCGAACTCATCGACGAGAGGAGGTGCAGGGAGCTCCGCGACAGGTTCACCGGCGACATCCTCTTCTTCGCGAAGGCGGACATCAACGGGATCTGTATCGAGCTGCAGACCGCTGACAGGGAGCACATGGACATGTGGAAGGACAACTTCTACGCACCTTCGGACATGGTCCGCCCGCACGCCAGGGTCATCTGCGTGAACGACCCCGGGACGGATCTGCACCTCGAGTTCGAACCGAACACCTTCACCGCGTTCCTCTTCAACTTCGACTACTACGGATGGGTCAAGAGCATCGCGCTCGGCATCACGGGCTACATCCTGGAGGCCGCCCACGACATCTACTCCGTGCACGGGGCCGCCATAAACTTCGACGGAACCGGGGTGGCGCTCATCGCACCCTCCAAGACCGGCAAGACCACCCAGTCCTGGGGACTGCTCAGGGACGTCAACTCCCAGCTCATCTCCGACGACTGGTTCTTCGTCACGTTCGGGGCGGGAAGACCCTCCATCAGGGGTTCCGAGAAGAACTGCTACATCGATGCCGACATCGGTGACGTGTGGGAGCAGTACAAACCGCTGGTGAAGAACGTCAGGTTCGACAACAGGGGCAGGGGAATCGCCAACGTGAGGTGGGCCGCGGGAAGGACCTCGGTCACCCTCAGCGCCTCCCTGAGGTACGTCATCCTCCTCAAGAGGGACCAGGACGACCCCGTCGTGAGCAGGGAGCTGACCGCCGAGGAGGCGCTGGAGTATCTGGCGTCCCACGACCTGTGCAACCCGCACCAGATCGTCCGCGACGAGTTCAGGAACACCGTCCGCAGGGAGTTCTTCAGGGAGCTCTTCGGCCGCTGCAGGACGTTCATGGTGAACACGATAAAGTCCGCACAGGACACACAGGCCGAGATACGCAAGATCATCGGGGAGAGCTGATAGAACATGTCAAGTCTAGACCGTTCGGAGAGGGAGGCCGCCAACAAGCGCAAGGCCCAGTCGAAGGAGCGCAAGCAGGAGAAGGAGGCGAAGAAGGCGAGAGCCGCCGACGCCAGAGAGGACAAGCAGAGGAGAAGGGACAACAGGGACAACAGCGCCGCCAGGTACGAGACCCGCAGCATGGTCAGGACCATGGCCTACTCCGCGGGAATCCTGATCATCGCCTTCGTGGTGTTCGAGATCCTGCTGCTGGCCTGGAAGGCCCTGTACTACCCCACCGGGACCGACTACACCAACGACGACGTGTACTGGCACCTTATCAACATCGCCGACACCTGCGTCGGATTCGTCATAGGTCTCACCGCGATGGACGCACTCACCTACCTCAACAGCGACCGCAAGGCCAAGAGGGACGAGATGAGGGCCATCATCAGGCACAACAGGATCGTCAAGCCCAGCATCGACATGTACCTCGCGAGGAAGAACTCGCTCATCACCGTCGACGGCGACGACCTCAAGCCCTTCCAGGTCGTGACCAAGAAGTCCGTCAGGGACATGAAGGACATGTACGGACCATCCGCCATCTCCTCCGATGCAGGAAAGGCCAAGATCGATGCGTTCGAGTATTACAACAAGAAGCTCAACATCGCACTTCTCAACATGGCCGAGGACATCAACTTCGACTACCACCCCGAGCTCTGCGACGCCGTCATGACCTTCCTCAACGAGACCACCTACGGACAGGCGGCTCTCGAGGCCGTCGTCTCCTACGGAAAGGAGGGCAGCAGGACCGTCAAGATGGGACTCATCCGCCAGATCAAGGAGGCCTCCGATGACATGGAGATCTTCAAGGCATCCGACGAGCTGAACACCACCATGATCGTCCTGCACATGATCCACGCGCAGGAGGATGCACTTGAGAAGTACATGCGTGCCATCGAGGAGATCGACTCCTCGGCCAAGGGACGCAGAAAGGTCCGCTGAGGATCAAAACCGGACCTCGACGGCACTGCCGAGGTCCATTCCCTTTTCACACACCTCGCAGTCGAACGCGAGGACCTTTACACCGGACCTCGAGGCCTCCTCGAGAGCCTCGCCGAACTCCCTGTGGACGTCATAGTTCGGAATGAAGTAATCTATGCCGGACATCTGCACGACGAGGATGACATAGCATTCATGACCCTCGGATGCGAGACGGATTAGCTCGCGGACGTGCTTCAGACCGCGCTCAGTGGGGGCGTCGGGGAACATCACGTGGTTGTCGATCTCCTGTGTGACGCCTTTGACCTCGGCGAAGATCCTCCTCCCGTCCCTCAGGGCGGAGAAGTCGAAGCGAGACTCGCCGAAGGTGTACTCGGGGAACAGCCCATCGTGGGGGCAGATGCGGGAGAAAGACTCGCCAACGACCTAGTTCGGTGCCTGGGAATCGATGTTGATGAGCCTGTCGCCCTTCCAGGCGGCGACGAGGTCGTAACGGGTCGAACGCGAGGGATTGTCGGACTCGCTGAGGATCACCCTGGTCCCGGGAATCAGGATCTCCCGGCAGCGCCCGGTGTTCTTCACGTGACACCTGTGGCGGACGCCGTCGATCTCGCAGAAAGCGATGAAACGGTTGGGCCTCTCGAGGAATGTCCCGGTGACGGTTCTCGCGTATCTCATCGCCAATTGAATCCCGAGCGGGGATATATCGGTTCCCAGGACGTTCCATCGGAAGGAAAGGTCTGCGGATGCTAACTGCAGTGGTCGGGTTTTATATACTTCCATTCGGAGCGAAGAATCATGAACGGAAGGGATGCCGGAACGAGAGAGATGCTCGAGACCGAGTATGAGATTCTATACTGCGTCAGGGACCTGATGCACCTCTACGAGAAACAGCTCGTCTCGCTCTACGGAAAGCCGACGAGGCACGTGTCGGATCTCCTTGAGGAGACCGAGAACCGCATATCGGACCTGGAGAGAATCCTGTCAGAGGATGAAGGCGCGCCCTAAGTCCATCAGGTTCTCCAGGAAGTCGGTGAACCCGGAGTTGTGGTCACCGAGTCCGTCGATCTCGTAGGTCTGTTCCCTGAGAACCAGTTTTGAATGCCAGGGGAGCTCGTCGAGACCTTTTCCGTCGGGAACGCGGGGAGACCAGTACCAGATCTCCGCACGGTCGATCATGCGTGCAAGGTCCCAGAGGAACTGGGCGTCAACGGTGGTGTCGATGTCGAAGTAGTAGTCGTATTTGGTGACGAGATGCCCTGTTCTGAAATCGACGTCGAAGACGAAGTCCACGACGCCGTGGAAGTCGAAATGATAGGACAGGATGTCGTCGACAAGCACCATGGATGAAAATCGCTATCGCAATATTTAACATTTGGAGCGAACAGACCAATCCAACGTGGGGTTGGATTCATACAACACGTTCGAGCTTGCCGTCGAAGCGTATGCGGCGGTCGGTGGTCAGGGAGTCGAAACGGACCAGATATGACTGCGCCTTGTCGTCGATGCCGGTGATGGTTCCCTCGCCGAACACCTTGTGCCTGACCCTTTCGCCCACGGACATCTCGGTCTCGGAGCGGACGACCTTGGCCTCCTGGATCATCGCACGGCGCATGGCCTACTCCGCCAGTTCGGAATCGAGCTCGACGACGTAGTCGAGATTCTCCCTGCCGATGTCGAAGATGAACCTGGAGGGATACTTGTAGGTCCCGTTGGAGACACCCTCGGAGTCGGAGAGGTACAGCATGTCGCGGGCACGGGTCATCGCGACGTACATCAGCCTGCGCTCCTCCTCCATGTCGTCGGCGGTTTCGACCTTGGAGCTGGGGAAGACGCCCTCGTCGAGTCCGATGATGAACACATAGGGGAACTCCATGCCCTTGGAGGTGTGGACGGTCATCAGCCTGACGGAGTCCCTCCTGTCCCTCTTGTCGGTGTTGGTGAACAGTGCGACACGGTTCAGGAAGTCCGCGAGGGTGGAGTCTGGGTCCTCCCCGTACTCGATGATCGCACGCTTCAGCTCGGCCATGTTGTCGAGCCTCTCCTGGTCACCCTGCAGACGCATGAACTTCTCGTAGCCGGTCATGTCCATCATCCTCTGCAGGAATCCCCCGAGGTCGGGATCGTCGCGGTAGAGCTTCGCCTCCTCGATGCTGCGCACATACTCTGCGGCACCAGAGGAACGGAAGATGTCATCGTCGATGTTGGCCACCAGGGACTCGTAGAGGCTCAGCCCGTGGGTCTCGGAGTACTCGGTCAGGAACTGCATCTTCTTCCTGCCGATGCGGCGGGGAGGCACGTTGATGGTCCTGCGGAAGGAGATATCGTCGGCGAACACGGTCATCCTCAGGTAGCAGATCAGGTCCTTGATCTCCGCACGGCCGTAGAACTCTATTCCGCTGTAGATGACGTAGGGGATCTCCCTGGCGATGAGACACTCCTCGATAGATCTGGAGAGATTGTGGGCGCGGTAGAGGATGGCGAAGTCGCCGAGCCTTCCGCCCTCGGCCACGGACTCCTGGATCCTCGAGGCGATCCACTCGGCCTCGGCCTTCTCGCCCTTGGCGTGGAAGAAGAGCGGCCTGAGACCCGTCTCACGGACGGCCTTGAGGACCTTAGGGTAGCGCACCCTGTTCTTCGAGATCAGAACGTCCGATGCACGGAGGATCTCGGGTGTGGAGCGGTAGTTGGTGTCGAGGAGGATGGTGACGGCGTCGTCGTAGTCCTTGTCGAAGTCGAGGAACATGCGGAAGTGCGAGCCCCTCCAGCTGTAGATGGTCTGGTCGGGGTCGCCGACGATGAAGAGGTTGCGGTGCTTCCCAGAGAGGATCTGTGCGATCCTGTACTGTCTGGCACTGACGTCCTGGAACTCGTCGACCATCACGTACTCCATCTTGTCCTCCCACTTCTCCCTGACCTCGGGGAACCTCTCGAGGATGTACACGGTGAAGTTGATCAGGTCGTTGAAGTCGCATCCGAAGCACTTCTTCTGCTCGTACAGATATCTCAGGAAGATGGCGTCCTCCAGGGTGGCGGCGTTCTCGAACTTGGCCTTCAACTCCTCGTTGTTCAGGAGGAAGATGTCGTCGATGTAGTTCACGGCCTTGACCTTGCGGGTCTCGATGATGAGGTCGTTGGCCCTCTTGACGGTCATCTCGCGGGAGGTGAGCCCCATGTCGTCGAATATCTTCAGGAGAATGGACTTGACGTCCTCCTCATCCATCAGCATGAAGCTCTTCGGATAGTTCAGGACGTTGATATCCTCCTTGAGGAACTGGACGCAGAAGGCGTGGAAGGTGCAGATGAAGGCGAGGTCCATGTCGCCGAGCTCTTTCCTGATGCGGGAGCGCATCTCGTTGGCGGCACGGTTGGTGAATGTGGCGCAGAGGATGGATCCGGGAGCGATACCAAGCTCCGAAACGAGGTAGCAGTACCTGGAGGTCAGTGCACGGGTCTTGCCTGAACCGGCGCCGGCGATGACACGGACATGGCCTTCGGTGGTGGTGACAGCAAGCTCCTGTTCCTTGTTGAGGTTGTCCATGAACATCTTATCAAGACCCGAAGGCGGTTTGTGTATTTGGGGACTGCCCTGTTATGAAACGAATCAGAGGATCGGAGGGGCGGTCGGCGGGACGATTTCGTGCGAACAAGGTATATATGTCATCGTCTGGATGCATCCAACATATCGTGGCTGACAGGCCGCAGGAGTATGAGAAAATGGGAAAACAGGAAGTCCTGGAGAATGCACTCCAGATCTGCAAGGGTCTCACGGGTGTACGCGAGGCGTTCCTTCTCGACGACAATGTCAGGAAGGCGATGCTCGACGAGGAGGCCACCGTCATGGGTGCCGGTAACACCGCCGTCGACAACCAGGGTGTCAAGGAGGCATTCACCAGACAGTACATCATCGGAATCGTGAAGGATCCCCGTTTCAGGCCCCCGCCCGAGCCCACCATCCTCATGATGTGCGACGACGTCGTCGTGGGAAAGGAGATCTTCCCCTGGACCATGAACGAGGTCGAGGGCAACGAGAACGTCATATGGCTCTCCGACGGTTTCGTCGTGTTCACCGACAGGATCCAGGAGAAGCCCGCGAAGTTCGTGATGCCTCCCGTGTCCTTCCCGGAGATCAACCCCTCCAACGGATGCAAGGATGTCGTGTCGTGCAGTCCCGCACCCACCACCGACCTGCTGATGAGGAAGTACCACGGACTCAACGACGATGCGAAGCTCGCATCCGTCCTCATCGGATTCAACCTCGTCGACGACGAGTGATCCTGAAACACTCAAAGCCGGGGACAATCCCGGCTCACTTCTGATTTTTGAAAAGGTGGCGCGGAAGGAGAGATTCGAACTCCCGAGGTGAATCACCACCGGATTTCAAGTCCGGCGCATTGGTCCAGGCTGTGCCACTTCCGCTTGTGAACCTGCAAACAGGCTCGGATTATAAAATGTTGTTCTCGGAGATGGGCGAACCCACCCCCGGGATGTTCAGGGAAGAGATGCACTGTACGAGATATGCCCGACACGAGAGATGCCGTCCTCGACCAGCCACTGGTGGTGTGACATGGATCCCTTGGCCAGATACCTCTCCGCCTTCTCGGGACACCTCTCCACACCGATGCCGTCGCGATAGCAGATGCCCGCCTTGTAGCAGGCACCGCTGACTCCCTCATCGGCCAGTTCGATGTACATCCGGGCGGCGGTCTCGAGGGATCTGCCGACCCCCACGCCGGTCTCGTAGGCCACCGCGATCAGATACCTCATGTGCCAGTTGTCATGGATCTCGTTGCATCTGACCCAGCACTCGAATGCCTTGGAGCAGGACCTCCTTACCCCGTCCCCACGGTAGTACATGCTGGCCAGATCGCTGAGAGCAGGGGCGGAGCCGGCCTCGGCAGCCTTCTTCAGGTACTTGAGAGACTTCTGTTTATGATCCGGACACAAGGGAAAGTTACGGTAATGGCGACTGATCTCGTACAGGATGTGGGGGAGACCGCAGCGGGCCGCCCTGCGAAGCAGTCTGTCGGCCTCATCGTAGTTCCTCTCGACACCGAAAGAATCCATGTAGCAGTAAGCAAGGGTGCACAGGGCATTGGGTTCATCCACCTCGACCCCGAGACGGAGGTATTTGATGACCTCTGCAGGATCCTTGACCATGTCGTAGCCGTCCCAGATACGCATAGCTAGCGAGTAGTAAAAGGCGGGATTCTCCTCGCGGGCCGCCTTCACGTACCTCTTCTTGATCTTGTCGTCCCACTTTGACATGGGATGGAAAAGACTCAGATGGGACTTAATTGATTCGGTGGGAAACCGAGGGTTCGTCAGCAGGCCAGTGCAGGGCCATAGACTTGTTGGTGACGGCGAACCAGACCGCCTCGATGACCAGGGATATGGCACAGGGCAGTGCGGCCTCAGGGATGTCCACGAGTAGCAGCATGCACATGGAGGTGGCGAGACCGGAGTTCTTCCACACGGCATAGCCGACATACACGACGACTCTGTCGCGGTCGACGTTGAACCTCCTGAAAAGATAGAGCATCAATGTTCCGACACCGAACGTGCGGAGGATGCAGGCGCCGATGATGACGAGGACGATGGCACCGTCCTGCAGGATGAAATCCCTGTTCCTTCCGAGGGAGAACAGGAGCAGGAGGAACATCATCACGTTGATGAAGGTGACCTTGTACCTCTTCTCGATGCGGATCCTGCCGAGCGGGATGTTGGCGATCACGGGGATCGCGATGAAGAGCACGATGTACTTCAGGATCTCGAGGGGACTGACGGCATCACCGATGAGGGTCATCGTCATGACCGGGGTGATGACCAGTGCCAGACCGTAGATGATAACCATCGAGATCATGGTCATCGCCATGTCGCCCCTCATCATCAGGGCAATGGTGACCACGGAGACGGCGGGGGGAACGGCCGCTAACATGACCCAGCCGTACCACATGCCAGGGTAGCTGTCGATGAAGAATACCCCCATCGCCAGCGAGGACAGGGTGCAGATGCCGAAGCAGCACAGGAAGGAGACCAGGGATGGCCCGAGTCTGCTTCTGAAGGCATCACGCTCGATGTGCAGGCCGTGAATGGAGGCGGACATCTGCATCATCAGGACGAGAATGGAGAGGGTGGCGACGGACTCGCCGAGGGAGCCCACGACAAAGGCCAGCACTATGCCTGCTGCGACATAGATGCGGACGTCGGTCGAACACTCCCAGAAATCCATATGGGTGGCCATATTCTAGACCTATATACGGATTTCACTTCTGGCTGAAGAATCTCACGGCATCGGCCACGGGATCGTCGGAGGGTTCCGCCTCCAGCTGCCTGGCGTCCCTGGCGGCACGGTTGTCGAGGATCACGGCCATTCCCCTGTCGGTGGGTGTGCGTATGAGACGTCCGATGGCCTGCCTCATCTTCCTCACAGCGGGGATGGCGGAGGTGTACCTCCATCCCATTCCGGGACCGTACCTTCCGTCGAACATGTCCTTCATCGCCTTGATCTCGAGCGATGGCGGGGGATAGGGGATTCCGACAATGATGGCAAAGCACAGCTCCTCCCCGGGGAAGTCCATTCCCTCGGCCACGGAACCGCCCATGACGCAGAAGAACACTCCGGAACGTCCCCTCCTGAACTCGTCGAGGTTCTGCATCGTCTTCTTCTGCCTGCCGGACTCCTCCCAGTAGAGGTTCTTGTAGATCGACTCCTCCATGCAAAGCCCGATCTCCCTCATCATCCTCCCGCACG
>JAKSHU010000059.1 GCA_024399175.1 archaeon | reverse complement strand
GTCAGGGTCGAGAGGACGTCCGACATCGAGGAGACCCAGATCCTGGAGACGGACACCTCCTGCGGATCCTACATCTTCCGGACCAGGGGATACGGAGTCGTCAGCAGGACCGCCACCCAGATAGAACTGGAGGGCAGCCTGGTCTACGCGGACACGCTGTCCCCCGGAAACCTCTGCGGAGGAGGTGTCACACTGCTCCTCGGACGTGATGGGATCGCCTACAGATTCGAGGAGACCCAGATGTGGTCGAAAGGCGTCATCTACAAGGCCGTGCGCAAGTTGCTCTCGATCTCCGTCGACGGCCGCGTGTACGATGACATAAAGTGGGTCGACGAGGGTGAGGCCCCGGATGACGAGGAGGACTCGCCCGGGATCAGTGAAGGACCCTGTAGCGTGTCGAGGGCCCGTTTCCTTCTTTGATGATCCTTCCCTCCGCCACCAGATCATTGATTCTCTGCACCGCGGAGAATTTTGTGAGACCCAGTGCCTCCTGCAGATCCGAACGGGTGATGTGCTCGTTCGATTCCAGCAGTTTCCCCAGTGCCGATTCCTCGGATGACTTCTCGGTCGTGGGGAGGATCACCTTGAACAACGAGGTGCTCACCTCGATCCTCGGCTTCAAATCCACATTCCGATATGCCCTGAAGAGTCTGGGCATGCCTGTGCCGATGGCCTCCACCAGCTCCAGTCTGTGGAACAGGGTGGCAAGGTTCCTGTTACGCAACGAGGAGACTCCCGATTCGAGTTCAGGCAACGTGAAAGGCGTGTTCAGTCCGCCAGGAGATGTGAACTCGACCCTGTCAGGAAATATGGAGATTAATGTGGATGCATCAGATGCATAATCCCTGTGGACCACGGCATTGACTAGTGCCTCCCTTAGGGCATCCACGGGGAATGCGTAATGATCCACCCTCTCCAGACCCGTGATCTTACTGGAGATCCTGTTGTGCTTCATCAGGAAATCCATGGCCCCATACATCTGGGTGATGATGGAACCGGAAAGGATCGTCCTGTCACGGACAGATGTCCTTGTATCATCCTCGAACACGGCCATCCGGATCGACTGGTCATACTGATCGGACAGAAGGTGTCCCAGCTGTGTGTACCTCCCCCTGTTCTCGATACCGAACGTCTCGCGTGTGGGCCCATCCCAGGGGATCCCCCTGGACTCAAGCACCTTCCTCAACTCGGTGAACGACAGGTCCTGGATGAAGGAGATGTGGGACTCGAAGGCTGCTGCCTTGAGATGCTGGAACATCTGATGGAGACCATCATCGGTCAACGGCACCGAGAATGAGGTCTCACGCACATAGACCCCTTCCGGACACAGTCCCTTCTCCCGGAGGAAGTAGGGTTTCCTGATTCCCTCCCTCACCTCGATCTTCAGAACGGTCTTTCCACCCTTCTCGATGGTTTCCACATCCGTGGTCAGGACGACATCTGGTCTGATCCTGTCAGCGATCAACGACACGCATCTGCAGGCGGCCTCATCTGCATTATCGACTCCCACGATGTCTCCCGTGTCATCGATTCCGATGAAGATCGTTCCACCCTCTCCGTTGGAAAAGGCCACCACGGTCTTCAGAAAAGACTCGGAGAACTCCCTTGTGAACTCGATACAGCCGGCTTTCTCCATGATAGTGTATCCTACGAGTCATATTTGTCCCAATCGATTGGAATCGATTGAATCGATTGAAATCCAATCGATTGGAACGAACAGCTCTTCAGAGAGCTTCGAGATAGATCTGCCTGACCTCTTCCCGGTCAAGAGGCTTGACGTGTCCCTCGACCCTTCCGCGGGAGACCTTGAAACAGTTGTCCACCAGCCACGGCACATCATCCTCGGTGAATCCCTCATCTGAGAGATAGACCTCCAGATCTATCCTGCCGAGAAGCTGCCTGATGGTCCTGGCACAGTCGTTCTCGTCGGTTCCTCCCAGTGCCCTGGAGATGAAGGCGAACTTCGCGGGATCTCCGGAGATCGAGTGTTCGTAGATCACGGGGGTGAGCGCTGCCAGACCCCTGCCGTGGGGGATGTTCCTCATTCCGGACAGGGGGTGTTCCATCCCATGGGGAGCCTGGAGACCGGAGACGTAGAAGGCCGCCCCGGCCATCGTGGACGCAAGTGTGACTGCATCTACGGCCTCGGCGTCGTGGACATCGTCGTTGGCCCTCACGATGTATTTGGCAAGATAGAGAAGCGCGTCCATCGCCAGCGGCTCGGTGAACGGATTGGCGCTGGGACTGAAGTAGGACTCCATCGAGTGGCACAGCGCATCGAAGGTCACCTGCCCCATCACCCTGCGGGGGATGGTCTCCATCAGGGAGGGATCAACGATGGAGCAGCGGGGCACCAGTGTCGGATAGCTCAGACTCTTCTTGTCAAGGGTCACGGGGTTCGAGAGGACGGCGGTGCCGTTGCTCTCGCTGCCGGTTCCGCAGGTGGTGGGGACCGCGATGATCGGTACCGCCGCGGGAATGCCCTGGAACCTCTTGAAGATGTAGTCGTCGATCTCCCCACCCTGTCCGGCGAGGACCGCGATGCCCTTCGCTGCGTCCAGGGGACTTCCTCCTCCGATCGCGAGGATGCAGTCACACCCCGACTCCTTCAGGAGCCTCGCACCCTCCTCCACGGAGGTGGTCAGGGGATTCTGTGTGATCCTGTCATAGACCACGGACTCCACGCCGGCGTTCTCCAGGGACCTCTGGGCCCTCTCGAGCAGACCGGTGGAGGCGCTGCTCCTCCCGGTGACGATGAAAGCCCTCCTGCCCACACGTGCGGTCTCCGCACCGATGAGATCGGCCTTTCCCCTTCCGAACCTTATGTCCGCGGGGGAGTGGAAGCTGAAGTCCATGCGACGTTCACTCCTTCTTCTCTTCCTCGGAGGAACCGTCGGTGCCGAGATCCTTCCTCACCAGATCGATGACCTCGTCCATGTACACGTCACGACCCTCGTCCTTGAACTCCTCATCCTCGATGAGGAGTAGTCTCAGCATCTCCTCCTTCGAGAGGAACTTGATCTCGTCCTTGCCGTCATCAGCCATTTCTCTCACCAAACAGGGATAGTCAGATGCATATCCCAGACTGTCTGCATATAAACTACGCGCGTATTTTATAGTGATGCGATAATTGTGACATTATGCCCACAATCGCAATCATCGGTGGATCCGGAATCTACAATCCTGACAGCTTCGAGCTCATCAGGGAGGAGTTCCCCGACACCCCTTACGGAAAACCCTCCGACCCCATCATGATCGGAAAGATCAACGGAGTCGAGATCGCGTTCATCTTCAGGCACGGAAAACAGCACCAGCACCCTCCGTCCTCCGTCCCCTACAGGGCCAACATGTACGCGCTCTGGAAGCTCGGAGTCAAGTACATCATCTCCGCATGCGCCGTCGGTTCCCTCCAGGAGGACTACAGGCCCGGAGACCTCGTCATCGCCGACCAGTTCATCGATATGACCAAGAAGAGGGACTACACCTACTTCATGGACAAGACCGTCCACATCTCCATGCCCGACCCCTGCTGCCCCTACCTCAACGAGGTGTTCGCAGATGTCGCCAAGAAGATGAAGATCAGGTACCACCTCGGCGGAACCTACGTCTGCATCGAGGGACCCAGGTTCTCCACCAGGGCCGAGTCCAACATGTTCAGGCAGTTCGGAGACATCGTCGGAATGACCATGGTCCCCGAGTGCCAGCTCGCAAGGGAGCTCGGAATGTGCTACTGCTCCCTCGCCACCGTCACCGACTACGACTGCTGGAAGGATGAGGACGTCACCATCGAGATGGTCATGAAGACCATGTCCGAGTGTCTCGACAAGGTCCTCAGGCTCCTCGAGCTCGGTCTCCCTGAGATCAAGTCCGACCTCGAGTGCGTCTGCAAGCAGGGTGCACTCGGATGCGGATCCCTCGACAACATCGAGTGAATCACGAAACCACAAAAAGGGGCGAAAGCCCCACCTTCCTTTTCAGGAATCAACTGTTCCAAAATTGGATGAAGGTGACCGACGGCACGAGGCCGCCGGTGTTTGAAGTCACTGCCTGGGAGGGTAGTAGTCGCCGCAGTAGGGACACTGTCCGATCTTTCCGACGTACTTGAAGCTCGCACCGCAGTTGGGACAGCTGGCACTGTGTTCCATCTGGTTGGGGTCGAGCAGTCTGGAGAGAAGGACCTCGTCACCGCTGATGACATATCCGGGCAGGTATCCGTTGTTGAGCGCCCACACGGCCTTGTTCCTCGCCTCGGCATCGGAGCATCCGACACTGGATGCGAGAACGGAGATCTGGGTCCTCTCGTTGTTGAGGATGATGACCGCGGCCCTGAGGGACTTCCTCCTCTCAGCGTTCCTGAGCCACACGAGCGGAACTCCGAAAATGAGTCCGAAGAACGCCAACATTATTCCACCGATCATGCAGAAGAGCCAAGTTCCGCCGAGTCCCTTCACGCCACCGAGGATCGCGAGTGCGATTCCGATGATCGCGATCAGGATGACGACGTACAGGCTCATCATGACCGTCCTGAGTTCTTTCTTTGCGTCTGCCATTGCATCGCCTCTATG
Organism: archaeon; assembly: GCA_024399175.1. Classification (GTDB taxonomy): domain Archaea; phylum Thermoplasmatota; class Thermoplasmata; order Methanomassiliicoccales; family Methanomethylophilaceae; genus Methanomethylophilus. The sequence continues at coordinate 4,885 of JAKSHU010000059.1, read as the reverse complement.
TTGAATGCGGATGACATGGGCTGTATTAGTCATTTGGGCCAACCGCATTATAAACAGGCGCGCCCATACACGCGCAATGAGGATAGTCATCAGAGGAACCGTGCAGGGTGTGGGATTCCGTCCCGCCGTCTATCGCACGGCGACGTCTCTCGGTCTGAGGGGCACGGTCTGCAACAACGGTTCCAACGTGACCATCGACGTGGATGACGACGAGGTGTTCCTCTCCAGATTTCTGCAGGAGCTCCCGCCGCTCGCGAGGATCGACTCCATCGAGAGGCAGGACGTCCCGCTTCCCCCCGGGATCGAGGGATTCTCCATAGTGGAGTCGGCATCCGGAACCAGGGACGGATTCTCGATCCCCACCGACACCGCGATATGTGCCAGATGTGTCGAGGACATCCGTTCCGGAAGGAGGAGGGGATACCCGTTCACCACCTGCACGGACTGCGGTCCGCGCTTCACGCTCCTGAGGACGCTGCCCTATGACAGACCCGGGACCGCGATGGACGTCTTCCCAAGATGTCCGCGGTGCGATGCAGAGTATGCGGATCCCCTCGACCGCAGGTTCCACCACCAGACCGTGTGCTGTCCAGAGTGCGGACCGTCGTACAGGCTTGTCGGAAGGAACGGCGAGAGCATCCCCGGCGAGCCCGTGGCCGCGTTCGCATCCCTCCTGAGGGACGGGGCGATCGGCATCGCCAAGAGCTGGGGAGGCATGCACATATGCTGCACCCTCTCGCAGACCGCCAGGATGAGGGAATGGTACGGAAGGAGGCAGAAGCCGTTCGCGATCATGGTCCGGGACCTGGATGCGGCAAGGAGGTTCTGCGACCCGACCCCCCAGGAGGAGGCCCAGCTGATGTCCCCCTTCAGACCCATCGTCCTCGTCGGGAAGAGAGAGTCCGAGGTCACCGAGCTCGTGTCCCCGGGGCTTGACAACATAGGCGTGTTCCTTCCCTACACGGGAATGCAGCACCTCCTCTTCGATGCACTTGGGGAAGATGCCCTGATCATGACCTCGGCCAATGTTCCGGGCGAGCCCATGATCCTCGATGACTCGGAGATCATGACCCTCGGAGCGGACGCGTACCTCCTGCACGACCAGGAGATCGTGAACCGCGCCGACGACAGCGTCGTCAGGATGTGCGGAGACGACACGTTCTACATCAGGAAATCCAGAGGCGCCGTCCCCTCGCACATCGATGTTCCAGCAACGGGGGATGTGGTGGCCGTCGGAGCGCAGGAGAACCTCACCGGCGCGGTGGCATCGGGAGGTCGCATCTATCCCACGCAGCACATCGGCAACGGGGAGGGGATCGGCGTCCCCGAGTACCTGGAGGCCTCCGTCAGATATCAGATGTCCCTTGTCGGCTGCAGGCCGCAGGTAGTGGCGGAGGACCTGCACCCCGCATACCTCAACCGCAGGTTCGCCTCGCAGCTCGCGGAGGAGTGCGGTGCGGAGGTCATCGACGTGCAGCATCACTGGGCCCACGTGGCCTCGCTCATGACGGACCACGGGGACCTGGAACATCTCACCGCACTCGCCCTGGACGGAACCGGCCACGGGGACGACAGGCAGGCCTGGGGAGGGGAGGTCCTCTCCTGCGACTTCAAGGGATACAGGCGCCTGGCACATCTGGAGTACATCCCGCTGCTCGGAGGTCAGAAAGCCCTCTCGGACATCAGACGCCTCCGCTTCGCCATTGACACGATGAACGGGGACGGGAACAACACCGACTTCTCCGACTCCGAGGCCGCGGTCCTGTCCAAGCTCATGGACAGGAGTGTCCGCACCTCGTCCTTCGGAAGGCTTCTCGACGCGCTCTCCTACCGCCTCGGGGTCTGCACCGTCAGGACCTACGACGGGGAGCCCGCGATGAAGCTGGAGCCCCTCCTGGCGAGGGGCCACCTCGTGCCGGGATTCGAGACCGGCACGGAGAACGGAGTCGTCCGCACGGCCCACCTCTTCTCGAGGATTAGGGAGGACCAGGACAGGGCGGACGTCGCCTATTCCATCGTGCACAACGTCCTCTCCGAGATGGTGGCATCCGCGGCCTCCGAGGCCCAGGCGAACGGCGAAAGGTGCATCGGCATCACCGGAGGGGTGTCCTACAACGTCCCGATCATCCGCATGGCGGAGAGGATCGCCGCGGAGCACGGACTCGAGCTCGTCCACCACACCCGTGTCCCCAACGGTGACGCAGGAGTGTCCACCGGACAGGTGGCCATCGCGCTCCGCAGGATATGAGCCAGATGGGTGACGATGGGTTGGATGGGTTCTCCATCGCTCGACGGATTTATAACCATACATAATCATTCCAGCGTAAGGATGGATGCATAATGCATCCTCAGAACGTGAGAACATGGAGAATGTGTTGTTCGTGCTTCTAGACGGGATGGAAGACGATCCCGTGCCCGAACTGGGCGGAAAGAAACCATACGAGGTTGCGAGGATGCCTTTCATCAGGAAGAAGGCACCATATCTCCATTGGACCACCGGCCGCGGATACACGCAGCTCTTCCTCAACGAGTTCTGGACCGGACACCCTCCGGACATAGCGAGGGCCGCCATCGAGGCCTGCGGACTCGGGATGAACATGTCCTCCGGACGCGTCGCGTTCCGCATGAGCCCCGCGTTCATCGACGGAAAGACCGTGCACTGGGCATACGGCGTGGATGACCAGGCGGACGACCTCGTGGACTGCATCAAGGAAAACATGTACCTCCTGCAGGACCGCAACCCCCAGATCGAGTTCTTCGTCCACGGCCGCTCCGTGATCACGATGGAGTACGACGGGGAGATCCCCGACGGGCCCCAGGCCCCCGTGGACGGACCCTACGTCCCCATCCCCGGAGAGCTCGGCGAGCTGATCACGACCGTCGCCAGCGAGATGGACGGCCTCACGATCTACCCCTGGGGAATCGGAAAGGTCGGAACCGTGTATCCTCCCTTCCCCGCCATCAAGCACCTCACCGCGATATCCGACAGCCCCACCGCCCTCGGAATCGCCGCCACCCTCGGACACAAGATCCATCTGGTCCCCGACCTCGACGACCGCTTCCCGATCGCCAAGGAGGCTCTCAAGAGGGGACACGTGTTCCTCCACATGGACGAGGTCGACGAGTACAGCCACGAGAAAGACCACATGAAGAAGATCCGCGTGCTGGAACACATCGACGAACTCATGGAGGAGTACTTCAGCGACGTGAAGAACATCGTGTTCTTCGTCGATCACGGAACATCCTGTGTGACCGGCACCCACATCCTCATGAACGTTCCGTTCAGGACCGACATCCCCGCATTCGACGGCGATGAACTGGTCGAGCTTTCCAAACTTGTTCCCACCATCATGGAGAATGTAAAATGACCTTCGAACTGCCTGCATCCCTCGGAGTGCGCGGAGACCGCAAGATGGCCGAGGACATAATCTCCCGCATCTGGGGGAAGAAAGGTGTATTCACCTGCACCATCGCCAACACCCTGACATCCACCATCCCCGGAGTGTCCGAGGCCGGGGACACCCCCGAACTGACCCTCTACACCGGCCCCGCCGATGCAGAGTACCTGGTCATGGGCAAGGTCACCTGCATGAAGGGAATCCCGATCAACCCCGGAGGAATCCCCACCCCCGCGACACTGACCAAGGCCGCCCTGAACCTCTCCAGGATGCCCTATTTCATCATCAACGGAGGATCCAAGATCATCCCCAACATCCCCTGCATCGAGGTGGGAGGGGAGGCCGGAGACAAGGTCAACACCGGACACACCCTCAGGAACGTGCTGAAGAGCTTCGAGTACGGAAAGATTCTCGGTGCACAGCTCGCCGACGCCCACGACTTCGTAGTCATCAGCGAGAGCTGCGCAGGAGGAACCACCACCGCCCTCGCGGTCCTTCTCGCGATGGGCACCATCACCGAGAACCTCGTCAGCAGCAGTTCCCCCAAGAACCCCAAGCAGCTCAAGTGGGACCTCGTCATGGAGGGATTCAAGAACGCGGGGATCAGCATCGGAGACTATGCCGACGATCCCCTGAAGGCCATCGAGTGCTTCGGCGACCCGATGATGCCAGTCAACCTCGGAATCATCCTCGGAGCCGCGAAGAAGGTCCCCGTCATCATCGGAGGTGGAACCCAGATGGCACCCCTGATGGCCGCCGCGGTCAAGCTCGACCCCTCCGTCGTAGGAAACATCATGCAGGGAACCACCAGGTGGCTCCTCTCCGATCCCAACTCCAGTATGGTGAAGATCATGGAGCACATCTCCGACAGGATCCCCATGGTCTACATCAACATGGACTACTCCGCAAGCCCCTACGAGGGCCTCCAGGCCTACGAATGGGGCTTCATCAAGGAAGGAGTCGGTTGTGGAGGATCCTCGGTCGCGGCAGTCATCTCCAGTGCGGGAGAGATCGACTGCGGCAAACTTCTCGACGAGGTCCACAGACTCTACAGGATCGTCATGCAGCTCGACTGATCCCTGTAAAACGGGCGGACTCCGCCCACCTTTCCCACCTTTTCTGCCCGAAATTCCTGTTGTTGGTATTTTGAGTATTTAAACCCCTTAAGAAATTGAGAGGATCCTTTTTCATCTGGCTAGTCGAAAAACAATAGCTTTATATCCGAATACCCACATTACATTGTGGGTATATTAGAATGGGCCGTCCGAAGAAAGATGAGTTGAAATTGGAACTGCGCGAGCGTAACGGTGTATACTATGCATACACCTCGACGTCCGAATGGGTCGACGGTAAGAAGATCACTCACACCACCTATGAGGGAAGGTGGGATCCGGAAACAAAGACGGTCATGCCCAAAAGAGCCCGTGGAAAATAGGTTCTTCACGGATTAAGGTAGAAACGTAATCGGGGAAGTGTTGCTGCATCGT
>JAKSHU010000058.1 GCA_024399175.1 archaeon | reverse complement strand
AAATGGATGAGATCACTGTTTGATAGTTAACTTAATTCACAAACGTTGTACTAGTTCCTAACCAACTCCGTGTTCTGGTGTAGGAGACTCGGAACGGCCATGATGGGATTCCAATGGATCTGGTGGAGGAACAGGACTGCACCAGTCCCAGAACAGAGACGAAAAAGACCCAGTCTGTCGCTTGGTCGGCAATCTCTATAAAAACAACTCTAATAAATCCTTATACCTCCCCCTCGAGGTAAAGGAGGAATGGAGTTATTGACAAATAACTCTCAGACCCAATCATAGAATCCAGATGATTGTGTCTGTAATTCATCGCAGGTTCACAACAGAACCAGACTACCTCGCGGTGATACACCCATGTCAAAAAAGAATATTCTGATTGTTGTCGTGGTGGCACTGATTGCATTTGTTGGATTCGATGTAGTGAGATGTCCACCATGCAAGGAGATGACGCGATATCCATCAACAGCTATGAGGAGTTCATAGCGATGGAATGCTCAAGGGCTGACCTCGTTCAAGGCCTCAGGCTGGTGATGGGCACCACGTAGATGCCGTCCTCACGCCTGTAGGAATATTCGGTCAATCCACATATGATGCATAGACAACAGGGCATGGAACCCGCATCATTCCTTTCCATCTTGGCCTTGAACTTCAACAGATCCTCAGCAGCCTTCTCGATCTTGTTCGCACCGAGCTTGATCTCGAACGCACCCCATCTTCCGTCGGGAAGTTCCACGATGGCATCCACCTCCGTACCATTCCCATCCCGGTAGTGATAGAGATGTGCACCCATACTCTCCGCATAGATATCCAGGTCCCTTTCGCACATTGATTCGAAGTAGTAGCCAAAAGATTCCAGATCATTCACGGTGCGTTCGGGACTTGCACGTAGCAGAGACAATGCGATTGACGGGTCGGCAAGATGTCTCTTCGGAGTTTTTCCCACCCTCACGCTTGACTTCAGGTTCGGATCGAATGCCGGCTGGTTGTTGATGAGATACAACCTGTCGAACACGTCCAGATAGTCATAGACGGTGTCATAGGATACTGCCCCCTTCCCGGTTTTGTACTCTCCGGTCAGGATAAGTTTGGAATCTACTCCGAGAGGCACATCTGTGTCAGCATGGATCTTGGACACAGATGCTAGGGTGCACTCGTTGCGTGCCAGGGACTTCAGGACGAGCCTCAACCCCTCCTTGTTACGTTTTGTGTCGTCCAGCGTGGAGGCATCCTCGAGTATCTGTTCCACATATGCATCTATCGCAACCCTGCAGTCTTCATATGACAAGCCCAGGTTACCAGGCCATCCACCACGGTAGACCAGCTCGGAAATCCTGTCAAGATCGATCGGGTTCTGATGAAGGCCGATGTCTTTTCCATCCAGAATATCCGCCAATGACACACATCCATCTGATTCCCCCATCTCATACAGGGACATAGTGCGCATCTGCAATGGAGATATGCGGCCGGTTCCCGAATGAACGGGCCTGTTCCTTTTCGGCGTGGACGATCCGGTCAGGAGATACTGTCCCTTGAGAGCATTGCGGTCGATCTCCGAACGTACCGCATCCCAGGTACGAGGTACATCCTGCCACTCGTCAATCAGCCTGGGTTTTTCCCCCTCCAGCACGATTCTGATGTTCGTCTCAGCCAGTTCCCTATTGCTCTGACCGTAGTTGTTGGAGTCCCCTATCATGAAGGAACTGTTTGAGACGTTGAGTGCGACCCAGGTCTTACCACACCATTTAGGTCCTTTGATGTGCACTGCCCCCGAAGCACGGAGCAGTTTATTCAGCCTCTCTTCTATAAGTCTGGGGCGGTATGAATTCGGCGTTAGGGTCACAGTAATCAATTGGTATCTGGGTATATCAACATTCCCAAACTTTCATAGTTTTCATTCCAAAACTTTCATAGTTTTCATTCCAAAACTTTCATAGATTCTATCCCTAAACTTTCATAGTGATAATAAATCAAGACTGAACCGAATTTGGTTCACACATTGAAAAGTCCATAGGAAAAATTGGATGTACCAGACAAAAATCCCTAGGAAAAATTGGATGTACCAGACAAAAGTCCTTATGGAAAATTAAGAATTTGAGAGAAAAGTCCCTAAGAAAAATTTAAAACACTTCAAGGTGTCCTCCCGATGATGCTGAGAAGGAAAGTCTATGGCACACTCTCCAAATGGGCCGGGTCCCCATACGCATATGTTCCGCTCGTGGTGGGAGCCAGACAGATCGGGAAAACCTACATCATACGCAAATTCCTAAATGACACCTATGAGAACATCGTGGAGATCAACTTTGTCACCAACCCAGAATACTGCAGGATATTCGAGGGCGACCTGCAGGTTGACAATCTGATCACCGAGATCTCGGTGAGAGTGCCAGGTGCAAGACTTGTTCCTGGGAAGACCGCGATATTCCTTGACGAGATTCAGGAATGTGCCGATGCCAAGACGGCGTTCAAGCCATTCGTGGAGGATGGCCGTTTCAGAGTGATCGCATCCGGATCCCTTCTTGGGATCCGTCACAGACAACCCCGCTCCAATCCGGTGGGTTTCATGGACGAGATAAACATGTACCCTCTGGATTTCGAGGAATTCCTCTGGGGACTGGGAATAGATGAAAAGGTCACAGGATCCATACGTGACAACATCGCCACCAAGACCCCCTATTCGGAATCAGTTCTATCCAGTCTTGAGAAGTACTTCTCGATATACATGATTGTGGGAGGTCTGCCGGAAGCAGTGCAGACCTACATCCAGACCAAGAACATCCAGGAAGTCAGAGGTGTACAGAAGAAAATACTCACGGGTTACCGCAACGACATCACGAAATATTCCCAGGAGTCGGACAAGGACAAGATCTATGCGTGTTTCGATTCGATTCCTGCACATCTGTCCAAGGAATCCAAGAAATTCAGCTACAAGCTCATCGATGAGGAATTCGTACCCACCTTCAAGACCTATGAAAGCAGCATCAACTGGATGAAGGATGCATCGATGGTGAACCTGTGCCACAACCTTGACTCCCCCTCACAACCCCTGCATGAACACAAGATCGACAGACAGTTCAAGATGTACCTGGGCGACACCGGTCTGCTGACATATCTGCTGGGGCTGGAAGTGGCGAAATCCCTTCTTTCAGGGGACACGAGAGTGAACAAAGGGGCTGTCACGGAGAATGTCGTGAGCCAATGTCTCGTCTCCAGTGGATTCAAGCTGTACTATCTGAGATCCAATTCCCTGGAGATTGACTTCATCCTGCAACTGGGCACATCGGTTGCGGCCGCAGAGATAAAGTCCGGCAACAACAAACAGTCCAAGTCTCTGGATTCACTGCAGAACAAGTACAAGGTCAAAAGACGGATGAAAGTCGAGAGGAGCAACATATTCACCGATGAGAAGGGCATAGAGCACTACCCGCTCTTCGCCTGCAGCTTCATCAGGGATCTCCAAAAAGACCCAGAGGTAGACATCAGTGTGGACACCGAGTCCTTCCTCGAGGAGTTCGAGACGAACAAGGGTACGTGAAACATTCCTGCACCGAACAAAGCGCTGCGGATGATACATCCCCTCGTTATTGGTCTCCAGGGTCAGGAAGGCGCCAAGATTTATCTTGCCGAGGCCCTTCCATAGGACGAATCACATGGCACAGACCGGCGAATGGCGTGACACTCCTCCGGACCTCAGGTCTCCCGAGGTCAGCATCGAGACGATGGATGCAGCCATCGGATACATGAACCGCAGACTGCAGACCCTCATCGACGGCATAGCGGAGCAGCTCTATGCCCTGGGCGCGTTCAGCAAGGGAAGTCTCGGCAAGGTTTGTTCCGAGTATGCCGGCGGCACCGACTTCTACAACACCATCCTGGGCATACAGATCAGGACATACCTCGCGGGAACCTCCGCCGACTCCGGCAACGGTCCGAACCTGGGCCAGATAGTCCGGAACAGGAACCACTTCCTGCACAGGTATCCCAAGCTGATCCGCAACAGCGGAGGGAAAGTGCCAGCAAACGAGATCCAGCTCCTCAGGGACACCATATCGGCCATCATCCGGAGAGAGGACACGTTCTCCGAGGCACTGCAGCAGATGATGAAGGTCCAGGAGAAGGCGAAGACCTCGGATGCGGGCAGGACCCGCGGCTCCAAGACCTCCGCGGACCTGGAGAAGGTCAGACGGTGCATAGACGACCTCGTGCCCAGGGACAGGACGATGATCCCCGTCAACCAGCTCAACAACCGTCTCAGACAGGTGCTGCCCGGACTCGACTCCCAGAAGGTCCTCGGGATGAAGCTGAAGGACTATCTCGCAGGGTGCAGGGAATACCACCTCAAAGACACCAACGGCGGGCTCAAGGTGGGCCGCAGCTGAGTCCGTACCGAAAGTCTGGGATAAGGTATTAGCCATTTGGCTAAAACCACTGGATGGCCTCTGACCGGTCCATCGTACAGGATGTAAGGAAACCTCCGAATGGCTTGTAAAAATAGGCGATTTCCGAAGTGTCCAGAAGTCCGTCCACCTTAACCTTTAAATGGTTCAGCTGAATTCAGAATCAATCGCCCTTTTGTTGGTTGGACGATTCCCCGGTGGGAGACCATCGGGGTTACCTTTGATCATTGTCCGAATCGGAAAATCGGTTCTCCGTTCACTCCTCGAAGTCCGAATCCGCGTCCTTCTGGGTGATGTAAAGCTTGTTGTCCTCGATGTAGTTGATGTAGAACTTGAGTGCATCGTTGACGAACTCGGAAGCGGTTCCGCCGGTGAATCCCATCGCGCGATCCATCCTTCCCTTGAGTGAAGGATTGACCTTGACGCACAGCTGAACCGAGGTCTGACCTGGACTTCCCATACGAGCGTAATTCATATGAATTATATTTAGGGTCTTCGCTGGAACGGAGGACCCGTGTGCGACAGGGTGTCCCCCAGAATGAAACGATCAGAGCAGATCCGGTGCCGGGATCAGTCGACGGGCACGCGGACGCGCTTGTCCTTGGTACGCATCCTGACAAGATAGACGCAGACCAGTCCGATCAGGAGCACACAGATCACGGTCACGACCGCGAGACTGGTCAGGTCCCTTGGCTCGATCTCGGGAATCACGGCGAACTCGGAGAAATGATCGGTGCAGAAAACGACATCACCGTGGGAGTAGCAGACGTCCTCGAGATCCGTGCGGGAACCGCTGGCATCGATGTACACGGCGGAGACCTTCGAGAGGTTCTCATTGTACGCGACCTCGTGCGGGACATAGACCGTGGCCTTGCCTCCCAGATGGGACAGGGGTGTGCCGTCGACGGACAGGCGCAGACTGATGACGGTGGACTCGTCGGAAAGGTTGGCGGAACGCACGTTCTCGCGACCTGCTCCGGAGGTCATGCTGAACACCACGTCGGAGTTCAGAGAGTGCAGATGATGGACCACGTCGGGGGACAGGACGACGTGCGCGACACGGTTGGTGATCTTCATCCCGCGGGACTCGTCACTGGCGGACTCTAGCTTGGCGGCGGAGATGGACACGGTGTCGGTGTTTCCGAACATCCACAGGTTCACGGTGTTGTAATACTGTTCCGCATCCAGACACGTCACGGTGCCGTCCACCACGTGGAAGGTCACGTCGACGCTGTCGTCAGCGTATGAGAAGTTGGCAGAGGTGAGGCCCATCGGATGAGTTCCGATTGTCAGACAACCGGAGTCCGGACTGTCGAAGACGACCTTCTTTTCGTCGAAAAGGGGGCTGTCGGAACTGCATTCGTAGATGAATTCGCGGGCATCAGCTCCGAAGGGGTGTCTCTCATTCCCGCCGACGACGTCGACCACGAACTCCGGCCTCTCGCCGGGATCGGCATCGGACGCACCTGTGGGAGTGAGGAGCAGGAGAAGCAGGGCGAAGGCAATGGCTGCCGCTGCCACGGTGAACATTGCATGTCCGTGCAGGGTGCCTCCTTCCCCGAATCTGCCCATGGGGACAACCACTTCGAATGAATATATAACGAGAATCCAGACAAAAAGTAGACCTCGACGCAAAACCCCCGAATCTGTCGAATAATTAACCAAAACCCCTCCAGCCCACGAAAATCAATGGATGAGGGATGCGGTCAGCAGGATGACGAACATGATGACGTTCGTCACCATGAAGAACCGCAGGAAACGTCCGCGGTCGGCATCCTCCTCGCGGGAGTATATCCTGAGCGTGATGATGCTCGCCATTGACGCGATCGGGGTTCCGAATCCCCCGATGTTGGCCCCTGCAAGAAGACCTGCCCAGTCCTCCGTGAAGTTGGACAGCATCACGGTGGCTGGCACATTGCTTATGAACTGGCTGACGACGGCGGACGCGACGACCGGATCCCACCTCATCAGGTCCCCCAGGGACCCGCTCACCGCCTCGAGGGAGGCCAGGTTGCCTGCGAACACGAACAGGAACACAAAGGTCAGCAGGAGGCCCCAGTCGATCCCGACCAGGGTGCGGGGACGCACGACGAGGGTGAGGACGACCACCAGGACCAGGACGAACTGGTACGGGACGAGCCTGAGCACCGCCAGGACGCACACGGCGAACAGGACCGTGAAGAATCCCAGCCTGCGCCTGTCCACCCCCTCCTGCCCGTCCGCAAGGGACACCTCGCAGGGACCGTCATGCACACGGAGGGCCATCAGCACGAGAACCACCGCGCCCACGAGGACGATGACGCCCGTGGTGATGACGAAGTCGGGCAGACCCACGTCGTAATGCGAGGCGATGAAGATGTTCTGAGGGTTGCCGAAGGGCAGGAGCATGCTGCCGAGGTTGGCGGCCAGGGTCTGGAGGACGGTGACCGGCACGAGAAGATCCCTCCTGCCAGCCAAGGTCAGCACGAGGATGGCGAAGGGGACGAAGGTCAGCAGCGCCACGTCGTTGGTGATGAACATCGACAGGATGAACGGAAGTCCCACGAGAACGAACACCAGGGATCTGATCCCCCGACTCCTTCCGAGGAATCCGCGGGCGAGGGCGTCGAACGCACCCGTGGAGGATATGCCTGCCACGGACACCATGAGGCACATGAGGATCGCCAGGGTGCGCACGTCGATGTAGTCCGCATATCCTGCGGAAGGGGGCACCAGAAGCATCGAGAGAAGTGCCAGAACGAGAGATGCGAAGAGAACCGGATCCCTGCGGATGAACGCATGCACCTCCTTCGACGAGACCATGGGACTTCGGATGCCCCGCAGATATATACCGATTTTCGGAAAACCGATGAGGAAGACATCCACGACCTCCCGCGCCTCCGACGTCACGCATGCCTGGACCGGGGCGGGTGCGGTTTATCTAGGAAGAAACCGTTAACGCGCACAACTTAAGGAGATCCATCCTCATGGAACGCTCGTCTATCAACAAGATCATTCTTCTGGCCGTGCTGATCTTCGCATTCGTCATAACCCCCGTCTGCTACCAGATGGTGTACGGAAGCGTCAGCAGCGACCACTTCGTCGGAACGGCATGGTCCCTGCTCCCCGCACTGGTCGCCATCGTCCTCGCACTCGTGACCAAGGAGGTCTACAGCTCGCTCTTCGTGGGAATCATCGTGGGAGCGGTCTACCTCGCCGGATTCAGCCTCTCCGGGACCATCGACCTGCTGGTGAACACAGACGGGGCCGGAATCGGATTCATCGAGTCCCCCGACCTCGGAATCGTGATGTTCCTCGTCCTTCTCGGAATCATGGTCGCCCTCATGAGCAGGTCCGGTGCATCCGCCGCATTCGCGGAGTGGGCCGCCAAGCACGTGAAGTCCCGCATCGGTGCACAGATCACCACTGTCATCCTCGGAGTGCTCATCTTCGTTGACGACTACTTCAACTGCCTCACCGTCGGAAGCGTCATGCGTCCCCTCACGGACCGCTACAAGATCTCCCGTGCCAAGCTCGCATACCTCATCGACTCCACCGCGGCACCCATCTGCATCATCGCGCCCATCTCGTCCTGGGCGGCCGCCGTCAGCGGATGTGTAAACGGAACCGCCTATGACGGAAGGGGCTTCGAGATCTTCTGCGATGCCATCTTCTACAACTACTACGCCATCCTGACCATCATCATGGTGTTCATGGTGATCATACTGAACATGAACCTCGGACCCATGAAGCGCCGTGAGGAGGAGGCCCTGAATGGAACCCTCCACAGCCACGTGTCCGAGGAGGGCGACGACCTCCACGTCGTCGTCAATCCCCGCGGACACATCTTCGACCTCGTCCTCCCCATCCTGACGCTCATCGTCTCCTGTGTCATCTGCCTGATCTACACCGGCGGATTCTTCGACGGCGTCGGCATCATCGAGGCCTTCGGCAACAGCAGCGCCTCCGTCGGACTCGCCATGGGAAGTCTCGTCGCACTGCTGTTCACCATCGCATACTACTGCGGCCGCAAGGTGCTCGTCTTCGACGACTGTATGAAGTGCATCCCCGCCGGATTCAAGGCGATGGTTCCTGCCATCCTGATTCTCGTGTTCGCCTGGACCCTGAAGAGCATGACCTCCGCGCTGCAGGTCGACGTCTTCGTCCACGACCTCGTCGGAGACTCCAGCGAGCTGATGAAGTTCCTGCCCGCGGTGTTCTTCCTCATCGGAGCGTTCATCGCATTCTGCACCGGAACCTCCTGGGGAACCTTCGGCATCCTCATCCCCGTCGTGGCGGGAGTGTTCTCCTCCGACTACAACCTGATGCTCATCTCCACCGCCGCATGCATGGCGGGTGCCGTCTGGGGAGACCACATATCCCCCATGTCCGACACAACCATCATGTCTTCGGCCGGAGCGCAGTGCGACCTGATCGAGCACGTGTCCACACAGCTCCCGTACACCCTCGTGGTGGGATTCGTCAGCTGCATATCGTTCGTCCTCGCCGGACTCGTCCAGAGCAGACCCCTCTGCCTGGCACTGTCCATCATCCTCCTCTTCGGAGCGGTGTACATCATGAAGAAGTTCGACGACACCAGGGTCGTGACGAGCCGCACCGTGTGAGGTCGGCCCCATGAGACCCGAGGCAAACGTGAAGGCGATGCTGCCCATCGCCGTGTTCGTCGTCCTGTACCTTGGAATAGGCGTGGTCGTCGAGTACGGCATGGGAATCGCCATGGGATTCTACCAGGTTCCCGTCATCGGGGTGTTCCTCGTGGCGCTCCTGGTAGCCTGCCTGCAGAACAGGGGCCTGAACTTCAACAGCAAGGTCATCGTGATGTCAAGGGGGATCGGCAACCCCAACATCATCCTGATGATCCTGATCTTCCTCTGTGCGGGAGCGTTCGTCGGCATAGTCGGACGCAGCAGCGCGGAGAGCGTGGCCTACCTCTTCCTCTCCGTGTTCCCTCCCGAGTACGCGGTCGTGATCCTGTTCATCGTGGCCGCCCTCGTCTCCCTCGCGATGGGGACCTCCGTGGGCACCATCACCCTGATCGCTCCCATCGCCATCGCCGTCTCCGAGGCCACCGGATTCTCCACCCCCCTCACCGCGGGTGCGGCCGCGGGCGGTGCGCTGTTCGGTGACAACCTCT
>JAKSHU010000057.1 GCA_024399175.1 archaeon | reverse complement strand
TTGACGTCGACGCCACCCAGTTCGGAAAGAGCAAGAGGGCGTCCGTGGACATTCTCTGTGATGCGAGGAAGGGAGTTCTGCTCCTGCTCGATGCCCTCAGGTCCTTCAAGTCCTGCCACTCCGAGTGGGATGGCAGGTACACCAAGCTCAAGAAGAGGTGCCAGTGCAGCTTCGACATCGACACCGACCCCATCGCACCCCAGAAGGTCATGTCCGAGATCAACAAGCTTCTGGACAAGGACGTGATCGTCACCACCGACGTCGGTCAGAACCAGATGTGGTCCATGCACTGTCTCGACATCAGAAGACCCAGACAGTACATCACCTCCGGTTCCTTCGGAACCATGGGATTCGGACTCCCCTCCGCACTCGGTGCGAAGGTTGCAAAACCCGACTCCAAGGTCCTCACCATCGTCGGCGACGGAGGACTGCAGATGGTGTTCCAGGAGCTCGCCACCTCCGTGGCGGAGGACATTCCCGTAACCATCGTGCTCCTCAACAACGGCTGGCTCGGAATGGTCAGGCAGTGGCAAAAGCTGTTCTGGGACAAGAGATTCAGCGGAACCAAGCTCAATGCGGATCCGGACTTCGTGAAGCTTGCCGAGTCCTTCGGCGCATGGGGAATCAAGGTCGAGAAGTCCGGCGACATCGCCGATGCCCTCAAGCAGGCAATGGACTCCGACAGGACCTGCATCGTCGACATCCACACCAATCCCGAGGAGGACATCACCCCCATGATCCTCGCGGACCCCCAAGTCCCAATCGTGAAGGGCAGGTGCCCCTACTGAACTGGTCGGGGGACATCCCCCGACAACCCCTTTTACAACCACCCAGACCCTTTCTGTTCGCGCTATTATTATAATCGAGGCCCCCGATAACGGGACGATTGCAATGAAGGGCTCTAGAGCATTGCTGAAGATGTTGGAAGACAGAAATGTCGAGACTATGTTTGGATATCCCGGAGGAGCGGTTATCCCTATCTATGACGAGATCAGGGACTCCTCGATAAGGCACGTCCTGGTGAGGCACGAGCAGTGTGCCGCCCACGCGGCCGACGGTTACGCACGTGCCTCCGGAAAGACCGGTGTGTGTCTGTCTACCAGCGGTCCCGGAGCCACCAACATGGTCACCGGAATCGCCACCGCATATGCCGACTCCATCCCCATGCTGGCACTTACAGGACAGGTCGGATCCAAGGTCCTCGGATGCGAGGCGTTCCAGGAGGTCGACGCATACAGCATGATGATGTCGGTCACCAAGCACAACTTCCGTGTCACCGATGTGAAGAGGCTTCCCCACGCCATCGACGAGGCCTGGAAGATTTGCCAGTCCGGAAGGCCCGGACCCGTCCACGTCGACCTGCCTGTCGACCAGATAAACGCACAGATTGACGAATCCCTCCTCTACGAATCCTTCGGCATCAAAGAGCCCGCCGAGGATATCACCGGAATCCCCGCCGCCGTCGCCCTCATCAAGAGCTCGGTCAAACCTGTCATCATGGCAGGAGGAGGAGTCATCTCCGCAGAGGCTTCCGAGGAGCTCGTGCGTTTCGCGGAGCTCATCTCTGCTCCCGTGGTGACCCCCATGATGGGTATCGGATCCATTCCCACCCAGCACCCCCTCAACATGGGTCCCCTGGGAATGCACGGACGCATCTGTGCCAAGGAGGCGTTCAGCGAGGCCGACCTGATCATCGCCGTCGGAACCAAGTTCTCCGACAGGACCTACAGCCCGCACACCGCCCCCGGCATGAAATGCGCCGTAATCCAGATCGACATCGACCACACCCAGTTCGGAAAGAGCAACAGGGAGTCGGTCAACCTCAGGTGCGACTGTAAGAAGGCACTCAACCTCCTCATCGACGCACTCTCCGGCAATGTAAGCCACGTCTCCTGGGCCAGACAGGCCAAGGAGTACAAGGCACGCAGGAACGTCGACTTCAACTACTTCACCCACCCGATCATCCCCCAGAAGGTCATGTGGGAGCTGAACAAGTTCATCGACGAGGACACCATCATCACGACCGATGTGGGACAGAACCAGATGTGGGCCATGCACTACCTCGACATCAAGAGACCCAGACAGTTCCTGTCTTCCGGTTCGTTCGGAACGATGGGATTCGGACTCCCCTCCGCCATCGGTGCCAAGGCAGCCCGTCCCGACTGCAAGGTCGCCACCGTCGTCGGAGACGGCGGACTGCAGATGGTCATCCAGGAGCTCGCCACTTCCGTGGCCGAGGACCTGCCTGTCGTCATCGTCCTCCTCAACAACGGATGGCTCGGAATGGTCAAGCAGTGGCAGAAGCTGTTCTGGGACAAGAGGTACTCGGAGACCCTTCTCGAGGATGATCCCGACTTCGTCCAGATCGCAAAGGCCTACCGTGCCGAGGGAGTCACCGTCGAGAGGGCGGGAGAGGTCCACGATGCGCTCAAGTACGCGTTCGACTGCGGAAAGACCTGTATCGTCGACATCCACGTGGACCCCGAGGAGGACATCCTCCCCATGCTTCCCCCCAACCCGAACATACCTCCGATCGAGGGACGCTGCAAATACTGATCAAAAACCGGAAGGGGGTCTCCCCCTTCCTTTCAAAGTTTTACTGTCTTTTCCATCCAGTCGAGGATGTCCTCGTACACGAGTCCGCAATCGGTCTCGTGAAGGATGTCGTGGTTCATTCCGTCATAGATCCTGACAAAGGGGGACAGGCCGTGCTTCGTCAGGACATCGGCGGCAGCGGCCACACCCTTACCCATTCCTCCGACCATGTCGTTGGATCCGGAGAAGAATCCGACGGGAAGATCCTTGGGGATGTTCTCGAAGCCCTCCTCTCTCGCAAGGCGCAGCGTGAGCATGAACATGTCGCGGTACCCACCGGCCTGGAATCTGAGCCTGTTGCGTCTCTCCTCGGTCATCTGGGACGTGTCGCTTCCATTGACCTTGACACGGGAGAAGTTCTTTCCGAGGACCAGCGCGTCGATGTCCTCAGAATATGCGTGGGGACCGTTCTCTGCGACCACCTTCAACGTGAATCCCACCATCTTCTCGGCATCCTCCAAACTCCTGTTCCCGGTTCCCACGGCGACAACGCCGTCGATCGAGTCACCATACTTGGTGATGAAGCGTCTGGCTATGTATGACCCCATGCTGTGTCCCAGCAGGAAGTGGGGGACGTCGGGGCACTCACGGGATACGTGGTCGCAGACCACCTTGGCATCATCCACGAGGTTCAGGTCACCGTCGACATCGTTGAAGAATCCGGGCTCGGTCGGACTGGTGCGGCCATGACCCAGATGGTCGTGGCCGAAGACTGCGACACCCTTGCTGTTGAGGTACTGTGCCAGCTCCTCGTATCTCGGAATGTACTCAAGCATCCCGTGTAGCAGCTGCACGGTGAATCTGACCTCGGTCTCGGGCACCCACTTATAACAGAACAGGTTGCATCCGCTGCGGGACGAGGGAAGTGTGAAGGTATCCATATTACCCATGGTAAGCAATGGCATCCGACCTATTTAGCAGGACCTCGGGAGAGTCATGGAAATCCTATTGTCGCGCGGGCACACGCGCATAAAAGTTACTTATAGGGATTAGGCATAGCCACGAGCAAGGTAATTATCATGGAGACCAAAATCTACCACGACGAGGATGCTGACCTCGGAATCCTGAAAGGCAAGAAGATCGCTGTTCTCGGATACGGAGCACAGGGCCGCGCACAGGCACTCTGCTTCCGCGACTCCGGACTCGACGTCATCATCGGTGTCAGGGAGGGCGGAAAGTCCTGGAACAAGGCAAAAGAAGACGGCGGAATGAAAGTCACCACCATGGACAAGGCCGCTGCCGAGGGAGACGTCGTCATGATGCTCCTTCCCGACGAGATCCAGCCTGAGATCTACGAGCAGTTCGTCAAGGACAACCTCAAGTCCGGAGCAGCCCTCGAGTTCGCACACGGATTCTCCATCACCTACAAGCTCATCGTTCCCCCCGCAGACGTCGATGTCATCATGATGGCACCCAAGTCCCCCGGAGACGCAGAGAGGCAGCAGTTCGTCGAGGGATTCGGAGTTCCCGCCCTCATCTCCGTCCACCAGGACGCCACCGGAAAGGCAAAGCAGATCGCCCTTGCACTCGCAAAGGGAATGGGCTGCACCCGCGCAGGAACCTTCGAAGTCGACAACTTCGACCTCGAGACCAAATCCGACCTCTTCGGAGAGCAGTCCATCGAGTGCGGAGGACTCTCCAAGCTCATCACCGAGGGATTCCACACCCTCGTCAAGAACGGATTCCCTCCCATCGTCGCATACTTCGAGTGCTGCCACGAGTGCAAGCTCATCATCGACCTCGTCGTGAAGGGCGGAATGCCCTACATGTGGGACGTCTGCTCCAACACCGCAAAGTACGGTGGACTCACCCGCAGGGACCTCATCATCACCGAGGAGTCCGTCAAGGGAATGCAGAAGGTCTACGACATGATCGAGAAGGGAGAGTTCAAGACCGAGTGGCGCGCCGAGTACGAGCAGCACCACCTCGCCAACCTCCACGCTCTCATGGACAAGGAGAGGGCAGACCTCCTCGAGTCCACGGGAAACGAGGTCAGGGCTCTCTTCGAGAGGAAGAACTGATACGTTCACCGCGGTGAGTCAGACATGCTGAAGATGCTCATCAGGACCAGGAGTGGCGAATATCACGCCGAACTCGATGACTCCGACATCTCCACAGCTGTCTGGTTCACCGCAAACCACTTCACCGCCCAGATCAACGAGCTGGGCGATTCCATGTTTTTCGAGATGCCTCTCGACGTCAAGGAAGACGGAGAGAGACAGAACGTGTTCGACATCGGGGACATCGCATGGTGGCCCGGAGTCAGCGCACTGTGCATATTCTACGGGCCCACCCCTCTGAGCGGAGAGGATGGTAAGCCCGTGTCCAAATTCAAGTGCATCAAGATCGGAAGGATCATCGGAGACTGCTCCACCCTGGGTGAGACCGGTGACAGGCAGAGGATCACACTTGAACAGGAATTCTGAGTGACGATCCCGCCCGCCGGTCAGTCCATATCATCGCCGGAGGCATCATCACCCGTCTGTTCCTCGAAATCATCCTCGTCCCCATCACCATCATAACGGTAGCCGAATTCCTCCTCCACGGTCAAGCGGATTCCGTGGAATCTTGCACTCCCATCCAATGCTGTTTTGAAACGGGGGAATCCGACCTCCTTGCCATAGTCCGAGTACGGATGCGACCTCATGCCCTCCATCAACTCGGACAACGCGTCATCGAGATGTGGGGCATGCGAATACCTGTCCTCGAGTGAGGACACCCACGTACATTTGCGCAGGACCTGAGGAAGGTTTCCGCTCGAAACGGGAACCGCGGTCAGACCCACCTCTCTCGCGATGACTCCGACGGCTTTTTCCAGATCTTCAAACGATTCGCAGTAAGGAGTCATTATCCTCCCGAACACACCGTGTCTGGAATCGTAGTCGGTCACCGCATAGTACCTCTCGGAATGGGGCGATCCCTTGGCAGCCCTGAATGCCACCATGGGCACTCCGCATATCTCCCACGCCCCCGCCAGTTCATCTCCCAGATAATTGACAATCGTGTCTTCTGATCCAATCATGTCCATTCATCCCATCGTCTGTTCAAAAAGTTTCAAGATCCCATCAGAATGCAAATGAATACACCTCGGAGATCCTGAGACCATCGGACGTCATCCGGTCGTGTGTCGGAAATGTTCCGACCCCTGCAATGAGAGATGGCCCCATGAATACGACAAACAAACATGAACACTCAACGAAGATTCAAGTAGAATCGACTTACATCGCCAGAAATCAATAAATGGGCGACCAATCAGATGAATTTGAAAAAGTGGTTGACAGCGTGGATGCTTTCCCGTGCACTTGCGCAACACAGTACGCGACATCTACGCGGGCAGGCTTAACTTCCGGGTTCGGAATGGGACCGGGTGAACCCCGCCGCTATGGCCGTCAGACCAAAACTTGAGATACAGAGCTGATATATAAACATATCTGTACAACGAAAAATAGAAAGAGTGTGTCCGGGGAATGATCCCCGGAAATGAGTTTACTGGTTGTCCACGAAGAGCTGTTCGAGCAGTTTTGCGGCATCCTCGTCGGTGACCTTCCTGGGAGTGAATCCCGCGAAGACCTCGGTGGCGACATCGTGGGCAAGAGCCACGGCGGCCTCCTTGGAGACGTTGTATGCACTGAAGGGCTTGAGGTTCATGGAGTCGCGGAACTTGATGTATGCCGCAGCGGTCATCTCTCCGATCTGTGCGGGAGACTCGCTTCCATCGAACTTGACACCGAGGATCGCTCCGACCCTCTTGATCTTCGCAGGTTCGGCCTCTGCGACGAATCTGAGTGCTGCAGGGGCTGCATAAGCACAGGCTGCACCATGGGGGATCATGAACTTTGCTCCGATGATGTGTGCGAGGGAGTGGCCGACGTGTGCGCAGGCGTGTGCGAGCATCCATCCACCCATGGAGGCGAGACAGAGCATCCTCTGTCTGGCTTCGATGTCCTTTCCGTTGGCGACAGCCCTGGGGAGGAACTCGACCACATCCTCCAGGATCTTCTCGGCCACGATGTCGGTCATGGGTCCATTGAAGATGGTAGTGTAGGACTCCCAGGCGTGGGAGAAGACGTCGAGACCAGTGGCAAGAGTGAGGCCTGCGGGCATTCCGACAGTCAGGTTAGCATCGATGAGGACGTACTCGGCCATTGCCTTGTCTCCGACGATGGGCATCTTGAGGTGTGCGACAGCGGCGGTGATGATGATTCCGTTGGAGAGTTC
The DNA here is from genome assembly GCA_024399175.1 of archaeon. Lineage (GTDB taxonomy): Archaea > Thermoplasmatota > Thermoplasmata > Methanomassiliicoccales > Methanomethylophilaceae > Methanomethylophilus. The sequence continues at coordinate 2,782 of JAKSHU010000057.1, read as the reverse complement.
CGCACCGGTTCCCGCGGTGGTGGGGATCGCGATGAGTCCGTAGCACTGTTTCATCTCGGCACCGGGCTTGGCATAATCCAGAATGTTTCCGGGGTTGAAACGGAGCACGTTGACACCCTTTCCGGTGTCGATGGAGGAACCTCCTCCGATTGCGACGAGACAGTCACACTTGTTGTTCTGGCACACATCATAGGCGGCGTGAACGGTGGTCGAGGGAGGGTCGGGGAGAACATCTCCGAACTCCGCGAACTTGAGTCCTGCGGCATTGAGACTGTTGATGACCTGATCAACGATTCCACACATCTTGACACCCTGGTCGTAAATCAGGAGAGGGTTGGAGAATCCTGCTTCCTTGACGACATCTGCGATCTTGGTGACGCATCCGGGCTCTGCAATGATCTTTGCTTTCTGTAAGAGCTGATAAGGCATGGTGTTCACTCCTGGATATGTTCCAGATGGAACAGATATTGCTTGATTGTATATAACCGTGTCAACTGTTAACATTTGGCAGTTATGTCCCACCATACTTTCTTAATGAGGCGGGCATTAGGAACATTATGGATCTCAAGGCCTGGATGCAACCGATCATCGAGAACAATGTCCACCTCATAACGACTGACCGGGATCTCCAGACCTTCATGGTGGGAGCGTTCTCGCTTCTGATTACCATTGTGCTCTACTGCACGTATTGCAATGATTTCGGACAGGCTGAGGTATGCTTCCATGCGGCGGATCTCATGCTGTCCGGGACCTTCGACTACCCAAGCCTTGGAGTGGACCTGCAGCCCCTGACCGTCCTACTGCTGCTTCCTCCCAGACTGTTCTCTCCGGATCCGACGGTCTATCGCTACCTCTTCTCACTCTATGGGTTCGCGTTCTACATGCTCGGCGGACACTTCATGCTGAAGAGCTGTCGTGAGACGGGATATTCCCAGAGGGATGCCTACATCCTCCTGTTCATCTTCTTCCTCTGCGCGTTCTCCTGGATGACATTGAGCACCGGACCCGTCGCGATTGCATTCACCATAATGTCACTGTGGTTCTTCCACATAGGCAGATACAACACCTCTATGGTCGTGCTGGCACTTGCCACGATGACAGGTTTCTTCCCCGTTCTTCTGGCAATCGTATATATCGTCTGCCTGCTCAGAAGAAGGGAGTTCATCAGGAGCGTTGCAGGATGGCTCGCCTATGCGTGCATTTGCACCCTACTGCTGTTCTTCCCCCTCAACAATCCATTTGCCATGGCGGAATACGCCTTGTCTCCCTCACTGATGGGACTCCTCCACGTTTGGTTCGGAGTGGATGTGCATTCATGGATTCTCGTGATAGGGGCTCTACTGCTGTCCATCTGCATCGTGGTGCCCGGTGCCTGGAGAATCTCCCAAGAACGCCCGCACATGCGTGGCTATGCACTCCTTCTCGAACTGGGGCTCATAATCCTGATTCTGCTCTCACCGGAGTACAGTCCGATGCAGTTCATCTGGATCGTGATGCTGTTTCCCATGACCCAGATGACCGGACATCCGTTCAAGGGCCAGAAGATCACATATCTCGTGCTCACCGCGTTCTGCGGGCTCAGCCTCATCAGCGACTCGGTGATTGCCGCCGGATCGGTTTCGGATGCGGTGTCCCTGATCAGGTACGTGGCCCTGATCATCCTGGAGATCCAGTTGTTCAGAGAATTCAAAAGTATGGAGAACTAAGGGGTTTGGGGGCCGAAGCCCCCGTGGTGAAACTCAGTAGGCAACTCCCTGCCAGAGCATGGCGTCGCAGACCTTCTCGAATCCTGCGATGTTTGCTCCTGCGGCGAGGTTGAGCTTTCCTGCCTTGGTCTTCATGTTGTACTTGGTTGCTGCTGCAACGGAGTTGTTGTAGATGGAGACCATGATTCCATCGAGCTTGGAGTCGACTTCCTCGAAGGTCCAGGGCATCCTCTGGGAGTTCTGGCACATCTCGAGTGCAGAGGTTGCGACTCCTCCGGCGTTGGCTGCCTTTGCAGGACCGAAGAGGACACCTGCGTCCTGGAATGCTGCGATTGCTCCAGGAGTGCTGGGCATGTTTGCTCCCTCGGCGACTGCCTTCACACCGTTGGCGATGAGGATCTTTGCGGACTCCTCGGAGATCTCGTTCTGGGTTGCACAGGGGAGTGCGATGTCACAGGGGACAGTCCAGATTCCCTTGGATCCGTTCTTGTCCTCGAAGTACTTTGCTCCCTTGACGTAGTTGACGTAGGTGGAGATCCTGTCCCTCTTCTGCTCCTTGATGACCTGGAGGGTCTTGTAGTCGATTCCGTTCTCGTCAACGATGTAACCGTTGGAGTCGGAGACTGCAATGACCTTTGCTCCGAGCTGGGTTGCCTTCTGGCAGGCGTAGATTGCGACATTTCCGGATCCGGAGATGACGACCTTCTTGCCCTCGAAGGAGAGACCCTCCGCTGCGAGCATTTCCCTGGTGTAGTAGCAGAGTCCGTATCCGGTTGCCTCGGTCCTTGCAAGGGATCCGCCTGCGGGGATTGCCTTTCCGGTGAGGACTCCGGTGAACTCGTTTCTGAGCCTCTTGTACTGGCCGAACATGAATCCGATCTCCCTTCCACCGGTTCCGATGTCTCCTGCGGGGACGTCGGTGTCTGCACCGATGTGCTTGGAGAGCTCGGTCATGAAGGACTGGCAGAAGCGCATGATCTCGTTGTCGGACTTTCCCTTGGGGTCGAAGTCGGATCCTCCCTTTCCTCCTCCGATGGGGAGGGTGGTCAGGGAGTTCTTGAAGATCTGCTCGAATC
>JAKSHU010000056.1 GCA_024399175.1 archaeon | reverse complement strand
TACGACACAGCTGATTCAAAATCCTTGATGACAGACATCATCAAGGAGATGGGGATCGAAGACGAAGACCTCCGGTATGATCTCCACAGAGTCATCGGATCACAGGGGAAGAAATCATTCAAACTGTCTGCGAGCCCTGAAAACCATGAATTCTTCATCAATTACATCCAATTGGGCAACAAGGAGTATGAGGCGAAATCCACCTCGGACATAAAGATACGTGCCGCGTACGAGTCCTTGCACAATCTGATCCTAGAGCGCATCAAACATGCAAACGCTGATCCTGCTGAGACCATATCCTCATTGACGAACCGTTTCCTGCAGGGATTCCGCACCTCGTATGTGGAGACGGATGACATATCTCAGGCATTCACCATATTCGAGACATTGAATGCACGCGGAACTCCCCTTGAAGTCACGGATCTGCTCAAGAATCATTTCTTCAGTCAGATCGAGGGACCTATGTCATACCTTCTCGACAAGTGGAAGAACATGATTGATTCCATCGAGTCCTCGGACAATGATGTCGTGTCCTTCATCAAATATTTCTGGAACTCATACCACCCATTCATCAGAGAGAAGGAACTGTTCTCCAAGATCAAAACAGTCGGGAAACAGGAAGTCCCCACATTCATGAACACCCTGTTCGATTGTTCGGAATTATACCTGAGCATCGTGGATCCGGACCGTAACAACGAGATTTTCGACAAGAAGTCAAAACATTCCCTGAAGATGCTGAAATCCCTGAACGCCTCATCATTCTGCCCGCTGGTCATCGCATTGGTCAGAACCGGGCAGTCATCTGAGACGATCGATCGGATGGTGTTCGCCATAGAATGCCTGGTATTCAGGAATCAGACTGTGGGAAAAATCACCGCCAACAACAACGAGAGGCAATTCGCACAGTGGGCATACCAGCTGTCCTCGAGACAAAAATCACCTGAACAGATACTCGACGAGATATTCGGAAACACCATCACGGATGAGGAATTCTCATCTGCGTTCAAGAGATTCTCTCCCAGCATACCGATCGCCAAGAGAATCCTGATCGAGATCTACAATGAGGGAAACAAGGAGCTGAAGATCAACGAGGATGGAAAGGAAGTCCATCTCGAGCACATAATGCCTCAGAACAACAGTCTCTGGTGTGTGGATGACAGGATCTGGAAGGAATATCATGTTCGCTTCGGAAACATGACCCTGCTTGATTCCACAAAGAACATCAAGATCAGCAACGGAAGATTTGCTGTCAAAAGGACATACTACGCCGCATCGAAGATCCCCCAGAATCAGGAGATAGCAAAATATGAATCCTGGACCGACGAAGAGATCCGTTGCAGACAGGATGCGCTTTTGGGAATTGTCCTCAGACTGTGGCCGAGAGGCGAACCTTCAGTCAAAACGATGAAAGAACCGCTGTTTCAATCAACGCTCTCCCCAGGACCTATGCACAGACAGTTGAATCTTGAGGAGTGCATGGTTCGGGACCATTCCTGGAGTGTCATCGATACAACACACATAGTGAAAAAATGTGATTATTCTGTCTTCTACAACAAAGGTTCAGGTATTCCAGTGAGAATCAGAGGTTTCTTCGGAATTGAAAATATGAAACCTGGTGACAAATTACCCGTGACACTGACATACGGTGGAGAACCATTCGAGGCCTACTTCGTACGTAAGAACAATGTGTCTCAGGTGACTCAGATCGTGTGGGGCATTGATTTCCAACGTCGTATCCTCACGGATAATGTCTCGCTTGACGAGGAAAATTATCCAAATATGATCTTCAAGAAGGGCTCCTCGACTTATTATGAGGTCTGGTTCCAGTAACCAGAATACAGGTTAATTCACCCATCACTGAATTAGTATTGGAAAGCAGGGAGTTCAAGATTTGTAAGACGAGGACTCACCGAATCATCTCCGCATCCCGATATGAGCCGCAGGATCGATCCCCAGTCAGTTGAGGAATTATGAGAATCCATCTCTGGAACTCCCTGCCTGTGATTCGAAAGAGACTATCTTCAAAGATACATCGGCGGACTGTCGAAGCTTATCTCCCACCCCTCCGACATCTCGTACACTCCGTCATCCTCGGGGATGTCCCTGTCCCTGCGGGCGATCCTCCCGTCCACGAAGTGACCCTCGAACACGTCCCCGCTGGGTCTCGTGTACCTTCCCCAACCGGACACCCTGCCGTCGATGAAGTCCCCCTCATAGACCCCTCCGTCCCTCCAGACGAACCTTCCGCGTCCGTGGGCCCTTCCGTCCGTCAGCGGACCCTCGTAGGTCCCGTCGGTCAGAGTGAGGACATAGTCCTCCCACACCCCATCCGGATCCGCCTCCGGAGAGGGATCGAAGTATCCGATCCTCACCAGCGAGGCGATCAGGACGTCCTCTGCGACGATGGTGGACTCCCCCGGATGGAGGATGTGCATCAGCCCCTCCATCGGCTTCACCATCGGCATCAGCGCGGAGTGGTCGTCGGCCACCTCGGACAGGTCCCCGCCGATCACCATCACCAGACCCGGCTCCGCGGGGGTCACCGTCACGAACACCCCCTGCGGCACCCTGTACTCCAGACTGTCCCCGAGGTCCGTGCGCTCCGCGTCGGGCACGAAATCCAGCATGGCGGCCTCCAGTGCCTGCAGCAGCTCCGCATGCACCCCATCGAGGGACGTCACGCCCTCGGGGACGCTCCTCACGGCGCGGACCTCCCCCAGACCGGGTCCGGGAACGTATCTCATTCCGCACCCTCCCCGGCCTCGAGCATCCTCCTCTGCACCCTGATCCTGTCGATGACCTTGAACACCGCGTCGTCCTCCCTGAACACGGTGCCCCTATTCTCCTCCGCATATTCCATCGCCTCGTCGCATCCGAGGGCGCAGGACCTGCGGATCCACTCACGGCCCATCGCGAGCCTCCTCCTCATGGACCTTCCCTCCGCCATGCATCTCCCCAGCAGCAGCATCGCACGGTGATCCATCAGCTCGACGCCTCCGAGGAGGAGGTCCTCCAGGGACCTTCCTCCCTCGGGGATCCTTCCCTCCAGGACCAGCCTCGCGGTCAGGAACATGGACCGCTGGTCGTTCGCCGCGTCGAGATGCGCCATCATCTCCTCCTCGGTGATGTCGGCCTCGCCCCGGAATCCCAGAAGTGCCAGCACCAGGTGTGCGGTGGTGTCGTCCGCCTCCGCGGCACGTGTCAGGGACTCCACGGCGGACGGCGTGTCCCCGTGCAGGAGCATCAGCAGACCCTCGGTGAAGGGGGCCGTCACGGCGCATCCGTCGAGCAGCTCCTCCGGGACCCCGGTGTCCAGCAGCCTCTCGATGCAGTACAGGTCGCCCTTCATCGCACCGTTCACGAACTCCCTCGGGGCAGCCTCGGGATCGTGGTGTCCCGGGACGGGGATCTCCCCGGCGAGGATCCTTCCCCTCCTGGAATCGACGATGCCCTCGTCGTCCTCCACACCCTCCAGATAGTCCCAGGCGTCGCACTCGTCCTCCGCGGGAGGCCCCAGCATGAGACGGGTCATCGCCAGGTCGTCGATGAGGCAGGGGTCCGGCCTGGTCACGACCGCCCTCTCGAAGTCCTCGAAGGCGGACATCAGGGCGGACCTGGAGTGCTGCGTCTTCAGTATGGTCCATCCCATCCCGTCCGCACCGTAGGGGTCGCCGTGGTCGGCGGCCGTCTCGAACCAGTTCATTGCCTCGTCCAGGTCCCTCTCCGCCCCGATGCCCGTCTGATGTGCCCTCGCGATCATGATCATCGCGGGAGTGTGGCCCTTGTCGGCCGCCCTGCGGAGCCACGTCATCGAGTCCCCGTGCGACACCTCCGTCCCCACGCCCCTCAGATGATACTCTCCGAGAGTGGTCATCGCCGGGACGTGTCCGTCCTCGGCCGACAGGGAGACCCATCTGAACGCCTCCTCGGGGGACCTCCTCAGACCGAACAGTCCCTCCTCGTGCCACAGACCCAGACGGTGGCGTGCCATGTTGTCCCCGATGTACGCGGCGCACCTGGTCCACAGGCAGGCCTCGATCCAGTCCGCCTCCACCCCGTCGCCCTCGGCGTACATCTCGCCTAGGCGGTTCATCGCGTGGGCGTTGCCCTGCTCAGCGGCACGGAGATAGAATGATGCCGCCAGGACGGGGTCCCTCTCCAGGCCCCCGCACCTGTCGTGCATCCATCCGCACCAGTCGGTGCACACCGCCTCCCCGAGCTCCGCACCGCGTTCGAAGTACTCCAGTGCACGGACGGGATCCCTCTCCAGACCCTCCCCGCGGGCGAGGGCCCTCCCCATCTCGAAGATTGCCCTGAGGTGGTCGTTGTCGGCGGCGCGGGCGTACCAGCCGTACCTCTCCGCCTCGTCCCTCGTCCTGCGGCCGCACTCGTACTGCGCGTCCGCGCTGCCGTTGAGGGCGGCGGCCCTCAGCCACCTGGAGCCGGTGCGTCTGCTCTGGGGGACGCCGTTCCCGCGGAGGAACGCCATCGCCAGGTCGTACTGGGCATCGGGATTGCCGCTCACCGCGTGCTCGTGCATGTTCCTGACCGCAGGGGTCATGTAGCTGCGCAGGGGCTCGTCACGGGCCATCCTCTCGGTGACGGGGGCCAACTTCTCCAGCCTCTCCTCCCACTTCACGGCCTCCCCCTCGGAGACGGCGGTGCCGATCCCCTCGCGGTAGCACCTCACGAGACGTTCCATCGCCTCGGGGTGATCCAGCTCCGCAGCCCTCAGGGTCCACTCGAACGCACGTCTGAGGCTCCTCCTGACGCCGGAACCCTCCTCGAGGCAGAGCGCGAGATTGTGCATCGCATCGGAACTACCCGCCTCGGCCGCCCTCCTGTACCACTGGACGGCCTTGGCGGGGTCCCTCTCGCAGCCCTCGCCATAATAGTGCATGTATCCGACCTGGTTCATCGAGTAGCTGTCACCCCTTTCGGCGGCCTTCATGTACAGCAGCAGGGCCTTCTCATGATTCCGGGGGACGAATCTGCCCTCGTAGTGAAGGCCCGCGATGAACCTCGGCGCATACATGTTGCCCTTCGAGCAGGCACGCTTGAGAAAATCATAGGCACGGGGGAAGTCCACCTCGGTCCCCAGACCGTCGAGGAGCATCAGCCCGTAGTGGAACTCGGCCTTGTGGAACCCCTCGATGGCCGCCCTCCGGAGAAGGTCCAGGGCCTTCGGATAATCCTTCCTGACCCCCTTCCCCTCCTTGTACATGAAACCGATGTTGTACATGGCCTCCACGTGACCCGCACGGCAGGCCCCCTTATACAGTGCCAGCGCCTCGTCGTAGGACTGCTCCACCCCGTCACCGAAGTAGTATCTGTCCCCCAGCTGGTTGAGCGCGTCGGGATCCCCCTCCAGCGCCTTCACGTAGATGTTCCATATCTCCTCGCCAACCTCCTCCTGTCTCAGCTCCCTCATAGTCCTCTGCACCTTCCGATTCGAAAAAAACGGTTGAAAGAGACGGAGCCCGGATATAAAGCATGGGATGTTATGGATCCGGGCCCCGCCCCCGCTCACCTGCCCCTCTTCCTGAAGACGGCCTCGTCCATCATGTAGAAGCAGGCGTCGACCCCGTCGCTGTCGCAGTTGAACTCGATGGTGTCGTTCCCGTCGATGCCGATCCTCGAGGCCTCCTCCACCACGTCGATGTTGGCGCCGACGAAGATGAACTCCCATCCATCCCTCCTGTGGGCCTCGATCATCCTCTTCACGGCGGCGACCCGGTAGAGCCGGCTGCTGTTCTCCTGTCCGTCGGTCATGATGACCACGATCACGCTGTCGGGACGGTCACTGCCGAGACCCTCGTGCACCGCGTCGAGATGGTCGATCGTGTGTCCGACCGCGTCCAGCAGCGCAGTGGAACCGGAGGCCTCGTAGTCCTCGCGGGTCATCTCCGGGACCTGCGCGATGTCCGTCCTGTCGTGTACGACCTTCATCCTGTCGTTGAACAGGACCGTGCTCACGGTGATCCTTCCGCCGGAGTCCCTCTGCCTGCGCAGCATGGAGTTGAATCCCCCGATGGTGTCTCCCTCGAGTCCTTCCATGGATCCGCTTCTGTCAATAACAAACACTAGCTCGGTGTGTCTTGCTTCCGTCATGTTACCTCGAGGACACACTGTCCGAGGGAACATAAGAATCAGCGGAAGTTGCGGATGTCGGAGATGTTACAGATGTTACTCCTCGCCGATCCTGAAGACGTACCTTCTTCCGTGCCTTCCCTCGATGGTGACCACGCTGTCCTCCGGACCGTGCTCCTCAGGGGGCGCGGCACACTTCGCCGAAGGCCTGCAGAAGTCGAGACCGGGGTCGGCATCCAGGTTATAATCGTCGTAGCAGGAGCCTATGGCGCTACTGCACATCTGCACGGACCTGTTCGCGTAGCCCCTGCGGAGTCCGATGTCGAACACGTCCACGTAGGTCTCGCCCCTCTCGGTGAGCCTCATGGTGTTCACCGAGGGACGCTCCAGCCACCCGTTCTCCACCGCGGGCTCGATGTAGTGCCTCTTGAGGTACCTCTCCTCCCTCTGCGCGAGGGTGGTGCGTCCTGACCCGCTCTTCCTCTGGGGGTCGTAGGACCAGACGCCGGCATCCTTCAGGAGGTCGATGATGAGGGCGTAGCGGGGACTCCTGGTCCCCTTCAGGAGACCGGAGACGGTCCGCAGGAACACCACCATCTCCCTGTCGGGGGAGTCGTTCCTCAGCCCGGTGATCCTCACGGGCTCGGAGGGGACGAGGCGTCCCTCCAGACCCCGGACCATCTCGGCCACCGCGTCGGGGGTCAGGTCGGGATGTGCCAGGTCCACCCTGAAGGCGACCGCCTGCGGAGGGAGCATCGAGGCGAAGGTGGCCGCCGCGGCGAACTCGGGGGTGCCGGAGGACACGTTGATGTAGAGGTCCAGATCGTCGCCGAACCTCTCTCTCATCTCCGCCTTGATGTCCATCAGCTCCCCCAGCACGGCGTTGTAGTCGCGGGTGTCCACGGGGACCTCCGTCACCATGGGGCAGTCGAGGACGTCGCGCATGCTCCGCAGCAGGTCCCTCTCGAAGACGGAGACGGCGTCGTCACGGGTGCTGACGAACACGTAGACCCTGTCCGGACCGTAGTGGTCCACGGAGGGGACGTAGAGCTCCTTGAAAGGCGAGGCACAGAAAACGAGGACGGACTCCCTTCTACCCGACGACATCTGAATCGACTCCGAATCCCGTCCCTCGGACATTAAGGTTTGCGAGGGATCCCGCGGTGTTTCTTATACCAGGAAAGACAGTTGTTCACCATGGAAAGCGATGGAACCGGGACACTGGCAACGGCCCTGCGGGAGCCGGGCCTGGTGTCCCTCGTCAGATACAGGGATGCACTCCCCGACCTGGAGCGCGCCCTGAGGGAGAAGGGCGTGTCCGAGCGCCTCGCAGGGCACGTCTGCAGGGTGCTGCGCATCGGCATGTCGAACGAGGTCGAGTGGAGGCACATCGACGACTACGACCTCGACTCCGTGAAGGAGATCGTCTTCGCCCGCTGCGGACTCAGGTTCGACATCATAGACGCCGTGGTCGACGCACTGGCGACGGCCATCGCGGGAGCGGTCCCCGCCGCTTCACCTGCGGAGGAGACACCCGTCCCGACGGAGTCCCCGGCCGTTCCCGAACCCGCGGCAGTCGAGGAGACGGTGGTCGAGGAGGAGATCTCCCTCGAGCCGGGCCTCCCCGGGCTCCCCGAGAGGTGGGAGGGCTTCGAGACCATCTGCTGGAGCATCTCCGGGGACATCCTGTACCTGAGGGGCTCCGAGGTCCCCGCGAGGTTCTGCGAGAGGTCCCCCGTCAACGACAGGCACGTCGACACCGTGATCATCCTCGACGGCGCGAAGGCCATCGGAGACGAGGCATTCAGATGCCACAGGGACATCGTCATGGTGCACATCCCGGCCACCGTGAAGACACTCGGGGACAGGGCGTTCCACTGCTGCGAGGGAATGACCCAGGTGGACTTCGGCGACCGCTCCCGCCTGGAGTCGGTCGGCGAGAACTGCTTCTCCGGATGCACCTGCCTCGGTGCCATCCGCCTCCCCTACAGGACCGTCAGCGTAGGCTACGGGGCGTTCCAGAGCTGCACCTCCCTCAGGGAGGTCGACCTGCCCGAGGAGCTCGGCACCATCGGCCCCCGTGCCTTCCACAGGTGCACCTCCCTCGAGAGCATCAGGATCCCCTCCAAGATCGACCTCATCCGGGAGGAGACGTTCAGCCAGTGCACCTCCCTGGTGACCGTGGACTTCGGCCACCCCTCGCCGTCCTTCAGGGAGCACGCGTTCTACGAGTGCGGAAGGCTCCACCATCCGAGGATCCCCCGCGACATCATCGAGAGGTACGACCCCTCTAAGTCCCCGAAGGGGGGGATCAGGCGCGGACTCGGACTGGGCACCAGGAGACCCGCGAGGAGATGAGAGGGCATGGACCAGATCCATGACAAGGACCGGACCACGCTGCTTTTCATGGTCGGACTCCCAGGCTCGGGGAAGACGACCTGGGCGAGGGCCTACGCCGAGGAGTTCGGATTCACCGTCCGCTCCTCCGACGACGTCCGCAGGGACCTCTACGGCGACGAGACCGTGCAGGGCGATTCGTCGGTGGTGTTCAGCGTCCTCCACTCCCTCATCGAGAGGGACCTATCCAAGGGGAGGAACGTGATAATGGACACCACAGGACTCACGCCGAGGTCCAGGGAGGCCATCCGCAGGTTCCGCGGACTGGGCGCCACCTGCATCGCGGTGGTGCTGGACGTCCCCGACGGAGTCTGCATCGAGCGCAACCGCTCCCGCGAAAGGGTGGTCCCCGACGAGGCGATGGAGAGGATGATGGGCACACGCGACGCTCCCCGCCTGTCGGAGGGATTCGACCGGATCGTGAGGGTCGTCCCCTGAGACGCGACGGCACGGCTGGCACATTTTACAAATCATCCGATGGGTGCACCGTCACCTCATCTTCTCGGAACGCACTCGGGACAGATAATCAGTCAGTGCAGTAGCATCATCAAACAACTCCTCAGCTAATTTAGAACCTGAGAACATCGCCAACAATGACAGGATATTATGGCGAGGCGGATACTTGGTGCCGAGTTCGTACAATCTCGCCTAGATGATATTTCCACATATTGCTGTTGATGAAAGCAAATAATCGTGGCCATCTCATCGTCTTCCCTACGGAGGATCTCTGCAGCACGATAGTCTTCCTCCGCCCTTGCAATCAAGGAATCCCTGTTCTCAGGTGGTGCCGAAAACAACCCTCCCGGAATTGAGAATTTCGTAAATGATCGATCCTTCCCTTGCTCTCCCTTCCTCAACTTCTTCAGGAGTGAAAGCCAGGATATCTATGGGAATCGTGGTTATGCCTATACATTTTCTTACTGCAAGAGTCCTCTCAAAGTAAGTCATATCGGTATCCATGATAATCATCAGGTCTAGATCGCTATCTTCCGTAGCAGTGCCTTTAGCAACTGAACCGAATACAAGTATAGCTTTAGGATTCAAACCATGAGAAATTTTCTCAACAAATTCATTCAGTTCATCCTCAAAGACCATCGTATAGGACAAGGACTCATAGATATATACTTACATAGGTCGCCACTTTATGCTAAAACAAGCGGTATCTGTTTGTGTTTTGTTTAAAAAAGACACAATATATTGTAGCCGTCAGAATCAGCGATTCCGCAGGGAAACGTTATAGCAATAAGCCAGATGTGTAAACCA
>JAKSHU010000055.1 GCA_024399175.1 archaeon | reverse complement strand
GGGATGGAGCAGGAGGAGTTCGAGCAGCGTGTCCGCTCGTTCCTCACCGAGAAGTGCGGATGGGAGTCCGAGGAGATCCCTGAACCCCTGTACAGGGCGTTCGTCACCAAGTCGTTCGGCAACAGGGACAGCGGGATCCCCAACAACGAGTCACTCGTGTTCTACGGAAGGACCGTCGTCGACAACGTGATCGCCTCCAGACTCTATGCTCTCGGATGCTACGAGCCGGGGATGATGGCCGAGGCCCGCAACTACTGCATGTTCCCGAACGCATACGCGTTCCATCTTCTGGACCAGGACATGGATGTCAGGAGTCTGCTGAGGATCACCATCAGCAGGGACCGCACCAACGTCGACGTCAAGCTCAACTACATCATCTCCAGGATTAACGACGCCTTCGAGGCGCTCGTCGGAGCGTTAGACCTCGTGGGAAGAAGGGACCTGGCGGAGAATCTCGTGCAGAGGCTGCTCCTCGATGACGCTCTGAGGCACTGCGAGGAGCTGAAGGGTCTCGGAGACGCCGAGATGAGGAAGAGGTGGAAGAGGATCACCTTCCAGAGGAACGACAGGTTCAAGGCGATGTGCGACGGACTGGTCGTATTCGAGGAAGCTTGATGGGCAGAATTCGATTTTTTAGAATCTTTCCAAAACATATTATTTAAAATTATTCTTTATTTAACCATCTTTTAAATATCATCTCAGTTATTGTGGAAGTATCTAGAGCGGTACTATGCTGATTAACTTCACCTTCTCCAACTTCCACTCGTTCAATGAGGAAACCACCTTCGATATGAGGGCGGGAGCCACCAGAAGACATGCATCCCATATCTCCGAGATCGGAGGCATGCCGATTCTGAAATACACCGCCATCTACGGTGCGAACGCAGCAGGAAAGAGTTCGTTTATCAAAGCATTGAGGGGGTCCAGGATGATGATCAGGGGAGAACCCCTCACGAACTACTCTGACGAATACTGCCGCTGCATCCCTGAAAACAGAGAACGTCCCACATCCTTTGAATATCTCTTTGAGACTGGTGGCCGTTTCTTCCAGTATGGTTTCGAGGCCGTGCTGTCAAGCGGACATTATTCTTCCGAATGGCTGTACGAGGTTGAACCCGAGACCGGAATGGAGAGGAAGATTTTCTCCATTGAATCCGGAGACAAGGGATTGGTTCCGGACTGGAGTTACTTCACCGAGGAGGCAGAACGCACCCGTCTGGAGCAGATTAGGTTCGATTCGGATTCCAATGATAGCAATGAGGATTATGACAGCGCAGATGAGGAAGAGTTCGAGGAGGTATTCGACTGCCTGTTCCTCTCAAAGATGAAGGGGAAGAAGTTCAATGATCTACCGAATCTCGAAGTTCTCCGCACAGTGTTCAGGTGGTTCTCCAACAAACTACGTATCGACTACACTCCTGCCCCATCCACAGACGAGGATATCCAGAGAACCTGCGAAATCCTTTCCAGGTACGACACGGACCTCGCAGGAGGAGAATATCGCTATGACCGCGATGTCACGGAGTCTCTGGGCAAGATGATGGGGCCTCGTCTGAAGGAAGGCAAGTCCCTTGTCAGCACCGATGGAACCAAGCTGATCATGGAGAATGGTGTTGTCAACCTCTATTCGATCCACACCGCACACAGCTCGTGCAACGCGGATTTCAGTATCCACGAGGAATCCAACGGAACAAGACATGCTATGAACATCGCATACAATCTGTTCTGCAGCAAGGAAGAGGATGTCACGTTCATCCTTGATGAGTTCGGACTGGCTATGCACCCTCTGCTGGTCTCCCGGATGCTAAAGGACTACCAGGAACACAACACCGACAACAACAACCAGTTGATAATGGCCACCCACCACACCTCCATCATGAACTTTGATCATCTCAGACGTGACGAGGTCTGGTTCATCGACAAAGAGAACGGCATATCCCAGACCTACTCACTGGAGGATTTCGGAGAACGTCCGGACGCGGAAGTCACCAAAAGATATCTCGAGGGACGCTATGGCGCACTGCCCCTGTTCGCCGACCTCGTGAACAATTCGAAGGAGCATGCATGAACCACATCTCCAGAGTCGGACCTGGATACAGCAGGGACACGATCATTCGTCGCATCGACAAGACAGGCAGAATCACCGACCTGTCCGAAAAAAGGACTGTTTCTCAGAAGTTCTTCTTTGCCTTCGAGGGTATCACCGAATATGACTATTTCGAAGGCATACGCAGGAACTTTGTGATGCTTAACAGGCATGGCAAGAGCGTCGATCTCCAGCTGATCAAACGCGACTTCTGCATCAAGGACATGAGCGGTGCCGAGGATAATCTGCAGATGATCCGTGACTATACTCATGCCCTGCTCCACCCAGATCAGGTGGCCCCCGGAATTGCCCTGGCAAGGATGCTCACAGACGTATATGAAATGACAAAGAAAAAGGAGTTCGGATACCTTCACGACACCGAGGAATGGAAGAAATATCAGGTGCTTCACGGACTTTTCCTGAAGATTCTCGACAAGGTCAAGAATTCCGACTGCTTTGATGGCAGGAGATTCATCAGCGATGTGGATGAGTTCGAAGGTCTGGTCGTGGACGAGCTACGCAAAAACGGAGTCCCCGACGCCGTGTTCAAACGCGTGCACTTCCCAAGCTATAAAAAAGGGTACAATCCCGAGACAGACAGACTCTGTCTGGTGATTGACCGCGACTTCTCCAATGCAAAGAATGTGGAATGGACTCCCCAGAACAACAAGTGGTACAGAGAGCTCATCAGAAAGTGCCAGACGGATTCTGACGATGAAGAGATGAGACACGTCCGCCTATTCGTGAGCAACCCGTGCTTCGAGATGTGGTTGATTCTCCACTTCGATGAATCATTGAAGTTCTCCAAGGATATGAAAGACACATTGTGGTTCAACAAGAAAGGAGGAGAGGAAGGCAATATGAAACCCTCATTCCACATAATCTCTCAGCTCATTCTGGACCACTATGGTGACACATACACCAAGGACGAGATTGATTTCGACAAATGGTTCAAGGACCGTGTGCAGAATGCTGTTAGAAACGTCGTTGAAGGGAATTACTGCACAGAAGTGAAGAAACTCAATGACAACATCGGTAGCAATCTGGGCGCTCTCCTCAAGGATCTTATCCCACTGGAGGGCCTATCTGGATCTCCCTGAGATCCAGTGCCCTGCCTGGAACTTATGTTAAGATCACACGACAGTGTTATCAATATGGTTACCAATGTGTGACCATGGAACTTGAATCGATGATCGGATCCGGCGAGAAGATTCTCTGGAGCGGAAGACCGGACAGGAAATGCTTCGTCTTCGAGGCCATCTTCAACCCCCTGATGCCCTTCGCCCTGCTGTGGGCGATCATCGACATATCGGTCCTCGTCTTCCTCGGAGACGAGTTGGGCGGGGAGGCAGGATTCTTCATCATCCCCTTCATGCTCATCCACATGGCCCCCGTGTGGATCTACCTCGCGGGACTTTTCACCATCACGCTGAAGTACAGGCACGAGGCCTACATTGTCACCGACCGTGCGGTCTACTCCTCCCACGGGATGTTCACAGTGAACTACAACACCAAGCTCTTCGCCGACATGTCCCACGTGGACATCCACAGGGGAATCTTCGACCAGATGCTCAAGGTGGGGGATGTGGTGATCTCGGCATCCAACGGCGACATCTCCATCATCGACATCCCCGACTACGAGGCCGTCTTCAGAATGGTCAAGAAGCTGCAGGAGGACATCTACAGCGATGTCCAGTATCCCAACGCCCTCCGTCCCAGGGAGAACACCGGATACCGCTCGGAGTACACTTACAAGGACTCCGAGGAACGCAGATGAGCCATCCCGAAGGCACGAGACTCTCCGAGGCCCTGCAGCATTTCGCCGAACTCTACCCGACCGCGAGGAGGGAACCCCTGAAGGGGCATCCCGTCTCGACGTACATGCGCAGGGAGCTCCCCGCCATCCTTTCCGGACTCGGAGTATTCCCGGAATCCGAGTACCGCATCGCCGGCAGCGTCGGAAAGGGTTCCTGGGCCGAGATCCCGTGGATCGCCATCTACAGGAACGAGGAGACGGACACCCTGCACCACGGCATCTTCCTCGTGCTGGTCTTCTCCGCAGATCTGCATTCCGTCCACCTCTCCCTGAACCAGGGCGCCGTCACCTTCCTCGATGACGGACACACCCGTTCCGAGACCAACGCCTATCTGCTGGAGAACGCCGCCTCGATTGCAGAGGGAATGGACACGGGTTCGTTCTCGGGAGGCCCGCTGGAACTGGATGCGACAAGCAGTGTCGGACGCTTCCTTCAGCTGGGGAACATCTGCTCTAGGCGGTTCGATATCGATGACCTGCCTACCGATGAGGACTGGAGACAGTTTCTCGAAGAGGCGGAGATACTCTACCGTCACGCCCTTGACGCCAAGAGGAGGCTCGGAAGAGGAGACTCGCCTTACTGAGACCTGTGCATCCTCTCGATCTCGTTCATTGGGGAGTGCAGACGAATCTTCAGTGGATTCCCGCAGCAGTGGCAGAAATCCTCCCCTGCGAGGAGATGGGCACCGCATTCGGGACAGTAGTCCCCGAGATACGTCTCTCCCCTGGCGGCACCCCCGGACTCTAGACGGACGACGTACCTTCTGACGGAGATGACCACGAGAGCGGAGACGAGGACGGCGACAAGCAGATAGATGGTAGGATCAAAGAAAACGGTGGTGTCGACGAGCTCGGAGAACAATCCCGGGACATCTGCCACCGACAGCACGGAACAGCAGAACACCATGAGGACGGCAATTGACGTGACGAGAATGAGGGTTCTGCTTCTCCCATACATCGATTTCTGATGCGGATGTGTCTTCATAAGCTTTTCATCGGTGGATATTGATTGAATCAATCAAATAATTGACAGAATCAATATATTTTATGAATCCAGAGGTTCAGCGATTGTCGAATAAGATGCTAGACACAGATGTTCATGGGATGCATATGTTTTTCACGATTCCCCGATACAGATGCGAAACCACTATATCCTGCAGGACCGTACGAAATCCCGCAGGAATGTCAGCCCCCTTTCGGAGGCCCGACCTTCACAAGGGCGGTCTGACCCGAATCCGGAGGGATTCAAGTTTGTCACTGACATTATGGGATGTCAATGATGACCACCACCTCATCGGTGATGATCAATATCCTTATAACCTCGTTGCCGAGGAAAGATGAAAATGTTCATCTCGAACTTCTCACCTCCTGCATGCCGCAAGGCCAAGGTGCACCAGGGTGTACGGACCTTGGTGCACCAAGTCCTTACACAGAGGCAGAACACTACTTGCCATTCTTCACAATAAATGGGATGGACTGCAGTCAGTTGTGCAGTATAGTTTGAATGGTCGAATCACGGACACAGACCTGCAAACGAATCTATGGAGAGTCTGCTTCTGAATGAGGGATGTTGCACTTCAGTCAAAGCAATATGTGCATCAAAGGAACACGTTTTCTAACGTTTCGAAGGATATGTCCGAAAACACTATAATCTGCAGAACAGAGTGAGACCCCGCAGGAGCGATGTGCCTAAACAGAAGCCAGTCTTCGCAAGGGCAGCCCGACCCGAATCCGGAGGGATTCAAGTTTGTCACTGACATTATGGGATGTCAATGATGACCACCACCTCATCGGTGATGACCAATAACCTAAAACCTCGTTGCCGAGGAATGATGATCATGTTCATCATGAACTTCTCACCTCCTGCATGCCGCAAGGCCAAGGTGCACCAGGGTGTTAGGACTGGTGCACCAAGTCTTAGCACGAAGGTTGACACCACCTTTTGTAAGCACAATATAGAGAAGGGCCGCAACCAGAGATGCGATTTACCAACCGTCGGGAACCTTCCTGTCGAAAACACGCAGGAACTCCTCATGTTCGGAGATGCAGGGTTCAAGAACATGTTCCCGATGGACCTCAGAGAGAATTGTTCTCAACGACCTGCTGTCGGGATCGATGAAGAACGGCACGATGCGGAGACGCGGGTACCCCTCCATCGAAGCCAGTGCATCAGAGATGTCAGGATGTCCGTGCACGGCGAAGGCCATAGCGACAGGCCACCCGAGATCACGCAGGAACTCCGCGTAGAGTCCGATGGTCCTTTCGGCAAAAGATAGCTCCGAACCCCTGCAGACGAGGATCACCCCTGTGTCGGGCTCCACTGGACCCGGGTGTCTGGCGATGGCCTCTCCCAGTCCGACGTCCGCACCTACGGCGGTGGAGAAGCGTGTGGCCACATCGTGCTCGCCGATCATCGTCCATGATCCGGAGTTGTCGGGCAGGGTCAGATGTTCCGGCATTTTCCAGACGGTCTGCCTCCCCTCGAAAACCGTGAGCGGGAGGATGCAGTAGGTGTCCACCCCCTCGCGGTTCATATCCAGGAAGACATCGAGACAGTCGGGGGAACCGTGATGGAATCCTACGAAAACCTCGCGCCTCCCGTTCGCCAGCAGATGGTCGCGGACACGCTCGGCGACGGCACGTTCCCCGGGAGTGTCATGCATCGCCAGGATGAGTGTTCCCGTCTTCATGCCGCCATCCATGAGCTGCTCGTACAAATCCGTTGTCCAGACTGAACCGCATACTTTATAAGAAAATCGTAATACGACCATCATGAAGACGAATCCCCTCGCGATCGATGAGGAAACGATGAGAAGCTGCACCAGACAGGTCTACGGCCACGAGATGTGGATCCAGGACATCAGGTGCGAGGACGGGGAGTTCACCGCGCACGGACTCTACGGACACAAGATGCTTCCCGACAAGCCCATGCCCACCGATTACGCCAACGTGGTCCTATACGATGACGACGGCCGTGTCGCGGACCCGGAGAGGGAGATTGTCAACAGACCACGCGGATGGAGGTTCATCTTCCCCGACGAGGGAGCGGACGTCTACACGCTCTACATCGACTCCAACTCCGTCTGGGTCACCAACGACGAGGGCTGGCACCGCGGAGGAAAGAGGGACTACTCCGGCGTCACCCACTCCGAGGCCTTCAACATGGCCGCCAAGAGGCTCATCTCCAGGGACGGGGTCTCCGTCGGCAACGTCATGCACCTCGAGCTGGAGATCGTTCCCGAAAAGGCCACCCTGAAGGTCGGCGAGAAGGCGAACTTCACCGTCTTCTACGAGGGTGTCCCCATCAAGGGGGTCAAGATCATCGCGTACCACCCAGCCTGGCAGGACCTGATGTTCCTGAAGACCGATGCGGAGGGAAAGGTGTCCTTCGACGTGAAGGATGTCGGAACCTACGCGGTCATCGCCAAGTACACCGACGAGGAGAAGTGCTCCGAGGACTTCGACGAGACCGGTTTCTCGACCACCCTCACCATCGACGCGGAGTGATGACATGGTCGAGCTCGAGAAGGTCATCCTGTTCGGAACCCCCGAGGGAATCAGCCACCTGCAGGTCGACATCTCCCCCGTCTTGGAGGACGCCGAGGCGTTCGACGACGCACGCGAGTACATGTACCAGATGTTCGAGAGGGAGGTCTACGATGTCGTCATCGCCGTCGAGTCCGCCGGAACCGTCTTCGCCGCCTCCGTGGCGGAGAGGATGCACAGGCCCCTCGTAATCGTGGGAGAGAGGGACAGCATGCTGAGGGAGACGGTCTCCGGGACCATCGAGACCTACCACGGCGCGAGGACCCTGCGCATCCCCCGCGACTCGATCAAACAGGGAACCCGGGCCATCATCATCGGAGACGTCCTGTCCCATGGAAAGGACGTGCTCGCGGCGGTTAACCTGGTCAGGGGACTGGGAGGATCCATCGTCAAGATCGGTATCTTCCTGGAGCACTCCGACTTCAAGGCACGCAGGAAGCTGCTGAAGGGCATCCCGCTCGAGAGCAGGATCATCACGGAAGACCTCTGACTCGGACATGTCCGGAACCAGATACCTGAACACCCTGATGGGGGACCCTCGGAAGGCCATCCTGTCGATGGTCCTCCCCTTTCTCATCGCCGCCTCAGTGGTGCAGGTCAACCAGTTCGTAGACACCTTCTGGGTCTCCGGACTGGGGAATGTGGCGGGCTCCGCGGTGGCCACCATCGTCCCCGTCTACGGACTTCTCATATGCGCGGGGCTGGGCATCGGTGTCGGCGCCACGACCACCATCGCCTACCGCCTGGGACAAAGGGACCGTGAGCGTGCGTCCCGTCTGGCGGGACAGGCCGTGCTGCTCGGGATAATCTGCGCCTCGGCCGGATCCGTCATCTCCTTCATCCTTCTCGATCCCGCCATAGACCTGATGGGTGCACAGAGCATCCGTGCCGAGTGCAGGGAATACATCATGCCGTTCCTCCTGCTCTCTCCGATTCTCCTGACGGAGATGATCCTCGGAGGGACGCTGCGCGGGGAAGGTGCGGCCAGAAAGTCCACCGTGATGCAGGTGAGCGCAGCGGTCTTCAACATGGTCATCGACCCCATACTCATCTACGGTCTGGGGATGGGACTCGCGGGAGCCGGACTGGCCACATGCGTCTCCGCACTGCTGTCCCTCATGATCGGAGCCACCTGGTATCTCACAGGGGGAACGGTCCTCAGACCTGCAGCCAGGGATTTCCGCCCCCACAGGGAGACGATGCTCGAGGTCCTGAACATAGGCGGCCCCCGCACCGGACAGTCGCTCATCTCCAACATGACCGACCTCTTACAGAGGATCTTCATCATCGCGGCGGGAGGAACCAACGCGGTGATGTTCTACAACTACACATGGAGGTACATCGGACTCGCTGAGCTTCCTGCAGGGGCATATGACACCGCGATGGTGCCCGTGTGCGCATCCGCCAGGGGACAGGGGGATCCCCAGAGGATGAGGGCAGGATTCAGATATGCGACGAGGTGCGTCATCATCCTCTCCACGCTGCTCGCGGTGCTGCTGTTCGTGTTCGCCGACCCATTGGTCTCCATCCTTACCTATGAGGACTCCATGAGGGCCCTGGCGGGAAGCTTCGTGTGGACCCTCCGTGCGTCCGCGTTCCTCCTTCCCTTCGCGGCCCTGATGGGGATCGGGACGTCGATGCTGCAGGCACTCGACCGCTCGAGGATGTCGATGTGGTACATACTGGGCTGGGGATTCCTCAAGCTGGCACGTTACGCGGTGGCCTGCACGGTGTCCTTCGAGGCCATCATCTGGTGCATGGTCGCGGTCCACGTGATCGGAGGCATCAGCCTCACATGGCTGGCACACAGGGAGTTCTCCAGGCAGTTCCCGGGGATGGGGCTGTTGACGGGTTCATCCAGATGACATATTGTGGATTACGATCCGCGACACATTTAGTATGCTTAAAATAGTAATTTCGTATTACTGAATCCAACAGCGGCACTTGTCCGCCAAGGTTTGTTCGACATGAAGACAGTCATATCAACCGGCAAGGGAGGCGTGGGAAAGACCACCACCATCTCGTCCGTGGCCACCATGATGGCCCGCGAGGGAAGGAAGGTCATCGTTTTCGACACCGACCCGAGCATGAACCTCGCGATGACACTGGGAATCCCCTATCTGGCCACGACCACCATCACCGAGAACAAGGCCCACATCAACGAGCAGCTCGAGGAGGAGGATCTCTGTGACATCGGAAAGGAGATCATCGAAGAGCACTCCAAGGTGAACTCCGAGGGTGTGCGCGTCGTCGTTATGGGCGCCATCCCCGAGGGCGGTGCCGGATGCCTCTGCTCCGCGATCGCGGTGTGCCAGGTGCTCCTCAGCTACCTCAACTCCGAGGAATGCAGGGAGAAGTATGACATAGCCTTCGCTGACTCGCAGGCCGGACCCG
>JAKSHU010000054.1 GCA_024399175.1 archaeon | reverse complement strand
ACGAGATGAGGGACAAGAGGGGCATCAAGCCCCTGGTCATCTCCGTGGTCCCCCTGGTCATGGCGTCCGACGGACAGAAGGTCAGCGCCCACTGCATCCTCGAGGGAAGGTACTCCCGTGACGGAAGGTCCGACGTGGTGGACATCATCGTCGGGTCCGCCAACCACGTGAAGGTCGAGGCCGTCCGCTCCGTGATGGAGCGCATATTCGGCAACGTCCGCGTCACCGGAGTCGAGGTGGACAGCGGGGTCCCCGACCAGCCCTTCGAGGAGCAGACCCGTCAGGGTGCCATCAACCGCGCCCGCGCCGCGATGGGCGACCACGATCTGGCCGTCGGGATCGAGGCCGGCGTCTTCGAGAAGGAGGAGGGCCTCTACGACTACCAGTACTGCGCGGTTCTCGACCGCGAGGGAAGGATCACCGTCGG
Source organism: archaeon (assembly GCA_024399175.1). GTDB lineage: Archaea > Thermoplasmatota > Thermoplasmata > Methanomassiliicoccales > Methanomethylophilaceae > Methanomethylophilus. Next base: position 9,431 of record JAKSHU010000054.1, on the reverse strand, counting down.
AACCGGCTCGGGATTCATGTATCCTCCCGCCGTGGCGGAGCTCGCACGCAACGGCCTCACCATCGGGGACGCGATGAGGGAGGTCTTCGCCCAGAAGAACATCGGAAAGGGACAGGGAGCCATAGGTTTTCTCAGCAAGGGCCTCCTGGATCGCAAGGGACTCACCGAGCAGTCCGTCACCGCCGCGATGATCCCCAGACTCGACGACTCCTATGATGCGCATCAGTGATCTCCCCGAAGACTCTCCGTACACGATTGACGAGTGCAAGATCCGCGGTCACGCCGACGAGGTCGTCATCGTCGAGAACGAGGAGGACATCATCGAGACCGTACGCACCTCCGGACGCATCACCATCTCCGGCATGAGGACGGGAATGTGCGGAGGCTCCGTCCCCTACGGCGGAACGGTCCTCTCCCTGGAGAGGCTCGACAGGGTCCTCGGAGTGGGGGAGGATGAAAGGGGATTCTTTGTCAGGGTGCAGCCCTGCGTCACCGTCCGCCAGCTCAACGACTTCATCCGCCGGAGGGGATATCTGTCCGTGCCGTTCGTCACCGAGGGTGCGGCGGAGAGGATGTCCTCCGATCCCGACGGTTTCTTCTATCCCGTGGACCCCACGGAGCTCAACGGCTCCCTCGGCGGGAACATCGCCTCCAACGCGTCGGGCTCCAGGACGTTCAAGTACGGTCCCACCAGGAACTGGGTCAGGAGGGTGCGTGTGGTGCTCTCCGACGGCTCTGTCCTGGATGTGACCCGTGGTGAGCTCAGGGCGGAGGGAAGGATCATCCGCATCCCCTTCGCCGACGGGATTCGCGAGATCCCGTTGCCCACATACGATTACAACATGGCCGTGAAGAACACCACGGGTCTCTTCGTGGAGGACGGGATGGACGCCGTGGACCTCTTCGTCGGAAGCGAGGGTATGTTCGGCGTCATAGTCGAGGCGGACCTCTACCTCGCCTCCGCACACCCGCTCATCAGCAACATCGTGTTCCTGCCCAACGACGGCGACGCCTACTCCCTCTCGAAGGACTTCCGCAGCAGCGGGGTGGTCCCCGAGTTCCTGGAGTTCTTCGACTCCGGATCCCTGGACCTGATCCGTTCGTCACGCAGGGACGATCCCCGTTTCACAGAGATGCCCGACATCCCCGACACCGCGGGATCGGCACTCTTCTTCGACCTGCCGATGGACGACGACCTCTGTTCCAGCTACGCCCGTCTGGAACCTCTCATCAGGAGATACGGCGGGTCCCTGGCGGACAGCTGGTGCGGACACGAGCTGAAGGACAGGCAGAGGTTCTTCTCCTTCAGGCACAGCGTCCCCCAGACGATCTTCGAGTATGTGGCGAGGCTCAAGGGAAGCTCCGCCCCGAGGATCAACAAGATGGGGACGGACATGTCGGTGCCCCTCGACAGGCTCGACGAGATGATGGCATTCTACGACTCCAAGATAAAGGAGTATGGTCTCGAGTACGTGATCTTCGGCCACATCGGCAACGGGCATCCCCACGTGGAGATCATCCTCAAGGACATGGACGACTACGCGAAGGCGAAGGCCTGCTATGTCGAGCTCGCCCGCAGGGCCATCGAGCTGGGGGGATCCCCCAGTGCCGAGCACGGCATCGGCAAGCTCAAGGTCGACTACGTGACGATGATGTACGGCGAGGACGGCGTGGAGGAGATCCGTGCCGTGAAGAGGGCGATGGATCCGGAGAACATCTTCAACGACGGCAACGTCGTCACGATGGGTCGCGGGGTGACGGAATGAGATTCGTGGTGTTTGTGAAGCAGGTCCCGGACACGACCCTGATCGAGGTGGACGAGAACGGCAACCTGAGGCGTGCGGGCGTGCCGTCCATCCTCGACCCCTGCTCGGAGCACGCGATGGAGACGGCCCTGGGACTCAGGTCCGAGGGGGATGTCGTGACCGCGGTGACGATGGGTCCGCCCCAGGCCGAGTCCGCGCTGAGGAGATGTCTGGAGATCGGTGCCGACGAGGCATTCCTCCTTTCAGACCGTGCCTTCGCGGGTGCCGACGTGCGTGCCACGGCCCGTGCGCTTTCCGCCTTCGTGGAGAGGTTCGCAGGCGATGCCACACTCCTCCTGTTCGGAAGGCAGGCCTCCGACGGTGACACCGGACAGGTTCCCGCCGAGGTGGCGGAGATGCTCGGAAGGGAGCAGTTCTGCTACTCGACGAAGGTCGAGAGGGCGGGGGACGCGTTCAGGTGCACGCAGGACTATGGTGACGAGATCCGCGTCTGCAGTGTTCCGTCGGGATCCGTCGTCTCCGTCTCGGAGGGCGACGTGAACCGCCGTCTTCCCTCCATCGAGCGCTTCATGGCGGTGAGAAACATGACCGTCACCGTGCTCGGAAGGATCGATCTGGGTCTGGGCAACTTCTCTGTCGGCATGAACGGTTCGCGCACCAGGATCGTGGAATCGAGGAACGTGCGTTCCGTCCGTTCCGGAACCGTCATCGACGGCTCCGATCCAGTCGGTGCCGCCGCACATCTGAGGGAGGTGCTCTGATGGGATGCGAGTCCTGCACCGACGGAAGCTGCCAGTCCGAAGAAAAGGGCGGGCTTCCCCCGGGGATGCTGCAGAGATACCGGCTCGGTGTCGACAGGTCCGACGGGTTCCTCGTGTGGATCGAGACCGAGAGGGACGCAGAGGGCAACATCCGCGTCTGCGACCACGTCAAGGAGCTGCTCGGGAAGATCCGTCAGATGGATGGCGGAAGATCCCGTGTGTGGGGAGTCATCTTCGGACATCTGGAGTTGAAACCGCTCTACCCGGAGTTGTATGCCCATGGTGTCGACACGCTCTACGAGGTCCACGACAGGGTGCTCTCCACCTTCCATCCCGAGGCATACGCGGACAACCTGGCACAGATCATCGTCCGCACGGAGCCCGCGGTGGTGCTCTTCGGGGCGACCCCGAGGGGAAGGGAGCTGGCCCCCCGCGTGGCGGCCAGACTGGATGCCGGACTCACCGCCGACTGCACCGAGCTGGCACTCAGCGACCGGGACCTCCTGATGACCCGTCCCGCCTTCGGAGGGAACGTGATGGCGACCATCAGGTGCACCTCGTTCCCCCAGATGGCCACCGTCCGCCCCGGTGTCTTCCCAGTCCCGGAACCGTTCCGCGAGGGCAAGGGGACCGTCATCTACTGGCAGAGCACCTGCAGGATTCTGAAGGACATCATCTCCTCCGAGATCAAACGTGATTCCGGCGAGGACATAACGAAGGCCCGCATCCTGATATCGCTCGGAGCGGGAGTGAAGAGGGAGTCCATATCGGTGGCCGAGTCACTGGCACGGAAGCTCGGCGGCACGGTGTCCTGTTCGAGGAAACTGGTGGAGAAGGGCTGGTTCAACCAGTCTCGTCAGGTGGGACAATCCGGAAAGACCGTGGCTCCCGACCTTTATCTGGCGTTCGGCATCTCCGGTGCGGTCCAGCATCTGGCCGGCATCGGACTCGCAGGCAGGGTCATCGCGATCAACCGTGACGCGAACGCGGGAATATCCGAGGTGGCCGACGAGATCGTCGTTGGGGATGCCAACGCGATCCTCCGTGAACTCGAGAGGTCCCTATGAGCGACGGGATCCCCGAGTTCGTGAAGCATTCCGTTCCCTGGAATCCATGGCACGGCTGTCGCAGGGTGAGCGAGGGATGTCTCAACTGCTACATGTTCCAGGGGGATGCCGGCCGTGGCGTGGAGGGAAGCGATGTGGTGCGCCGCTCCAAGACCCAGTTCGACCTTCCTCTGAGAAAGGACCGCAACGGACGCTACAAACTCCGTGACAGCCTCATCATCGTCTCCCTGACCTCTGACTTCTTCATCGAGGAGGCTGACGAATGGAGGGACGAGGCCTGGAGCATCATGCGCAGGAGGAGGGATGCACTCTTCGAGATCCCCACCAAGCGTCCCGAGAGGATCCTGGAACATCTGCCCGCTGACTGGGGAGAGGGCTACCCCAATGTGAGGTTGGCTGTGAGCGTCGAGAACCAGCGCACCTGGGACCTGAGGGTGCCGATTCTCTGTTCAGTACCAGCGAAGAGGCACGACGTGTTCCTCGCACCGATGATCGGTCCGGTCGACTGCGATCCGCTGCTCTCCGTGAACAGGATCGACGGTATCTATCTCGGGGGCGAGATCTGCGACGGTGCGCGTGTCTGCGACTATGCCTGGGTCCTGCAGGTGCGTGACTCCTGCATCCGCAACGGGGTGACGTTCCACTGGCGCAACTGCGGAAGGAACCTGCTCCGTGACGGGGAGCTGCTGTCCGGACTGACCCTCGAGAACCAGGGAAGGATCTGCACCGCCGCCGACCTCGATCACATCGTGGACGAGGTGCTTCCTCCCGTGAGACAGACGACACTTTTCTGACGCTTCCGTGATTGGTATATAAAGAACCACACGAATCCAGTATCTTTATATCCAAGTGTACATATGTCGCGATAGGTCGGACACGATGTGCTGTCCGATCGGATGATGTTCCCTCATAACGGGAACAGGGATTCCTGCGAAGAGTCCCTGGCGTTCAGCACGCTGTTTTCTCCACAGGACCTCTGGTTTAGCGACGGAGGTCCTGTATCCATTCACCATGAATCATCGGATGTCCCGATCCTCTTCTGGAAACAGGTCCCCGAAGAATGCGGCGGTGAAGAGCGGAAGATGTTCCACACCCTCCTCGTCCACATGGTACGAACAATCCTCGAACTGGACAAGTCCTCCGAGGGTGAACAGTCTTGATGCCTTTCTTATGGATGGGGCGTCACGATCCTTTCCGGATTTGACTTCTATCGCGACCACACCTCTCGCTGTCTCGACAATGAAGTCGATGTCGAGCTTTCCGGGTCCATCGTTCTTGCGATAGAAATGCGGAGTGAATCCTGCGTGATCGAGACATATGGCAATCTGGTTCTCCAGTAGTGCCCCGCAGTTGTATTTTGAGTCTCCCATTTTCACGGCACGCAGTGCCTCTCTGCCGTATTGATTCAGCAACAGGCCTGTATCGGAGAGATACACTCTGAACGTGTCCTTCATCTCGTTGCTTCTGATCGGGGACGTGGGCTGGGACAGGGCATGGCAGAACAATCCTAATCCAGAATACTTTATCCAGAGCAGGTTGTTCATATATTTCTCCGCTGATTTTCTGGAATAGTTACACTCCATCCGCGAATACATGAACTTCTTGTTGGTGTTGGCCAGTTGGCGGGGAATCGAATCAAAGCACTCAGCAGTTTTCACCTTGTCCACACCGTGATTGTATCTGCTGATGTCCTGATGGCACATCACGAGAATGTCGGAGAGGATTCTGTCCAACTGGGAGTAGTTTTTCTCGGAGATGAAGGAGGACACGGCCTCCGGCATTCCTCCCACGATTAGGTATTCCCTGAACAGTTCCGAGAATCTCTTTGCCAAAGCGGGGGCTGGCATCTGGCGACTGCGGAGTCCAGTGCGGACTTCCTGTACCTGTTTCGGAGTGATTCCATTGGCCCAGAGGAACTCTTCGAAATCAAGTGGCTTCATCGTGAGGAAGGTCTGGTACCCTGTGGGCAGCAGTTCTCCGATTTCTGTTCCATTTCTGTCTTCGACATTGATATCGATGCCGAGTCTTGATCCAGAGGCGATGACGTCGAATCTACCATCTTCGGTGAATGCCTTGAGGGATGCCCAGGCCGAAGGATAATCCTGTACCTCATCGAAGAAGATGAGGCATTTGCCAGGAATGAAATGAGATGGATCATGGAAAGCCATGAGTCCTCTTATGATGTCGTCTGCACGCAGGTTTCCCTCAAAGGCGGTGCGGACATCCATGTCCAGGCTGAAGTTGAACTCGATCAGGTGCTCGTATTCGTTTTTGGCGAATTCCCGAATGATGAACGTTTTTCCGACCTGTCTCTGACCTTTGACGACCAGTGCCTTGTGGTTCGTTCTCGATTTCCATTCAAGAAGTCTGCTGTAAATCTTTCTATTGAGCACGTTAATTCGATATTCCTCTGGGTATATAGAAAATCGTACAAAAACAGGGTGGAAAACTACGATTATTCGTACAAAAACAGTCGGAAAATTACGATTAATCGTACAAAAACAGGGTGGAAAACTGCGATGAATCGTACAAAAACAGATGGCGAAAGAGTGATACAGAATCCTTTCCCAGAGTGATCAGAATGAGATGTGGTTCCCGGCCTTCGCCGGGAAAGGAATGTTTCAGAAGAGCGGGTTGCTGGAGACCTCGTCGTTCTTGAAGTGGGAGAGGGTTCCGTCCAGGACCCTCTGGGCATGACCTGCGGCCTTGACGTTGCACCAGGCCTCCTCCACGAGTCCGTCCTTCCCGACGAGGAAGGTGGACCTGATGGTGCCCTGGACGATCTTGCCGTAGTTCATCTTCTCGCCGAACGCGCCGACCTGTTTCGCGAAGGCGTGGTCGGGATCGGAGAGGAGCTTGACCTTCAGGCCCTGTCTGTCGATGAACCTCCTGTGGGATTCCACAGAGTCACCGCTGACACCGAACACGAGGACGTTCCTGAGCCTGAACTTGACGATGAGCTCGGTGAACTCCACGGCCTCCTTGGTGCATCCGGGCGTGTTGTCCTTCGAGTAGAAGAACACGATGTACCTGAGTCCCCTCAGCATCGCGGAGTCGACGGTCTCGCCGTTCTCGTCCTGGAGGACGAACCTGGGGAACTCCTCTCCCTTCTGCATCAGAACAGCCTTCCGGTCTTCTTGGCGATCAGGTCGGTGAGGACCATCTCCATCATCATGACGGGGTGGGTGAGCTCGAAGTCGGTGATGCACTTCGGGGACATCTCTCCGAAGAATCCGATCCTTTCGCCCTCGACCTCGATGTACGCTCCCCTTCCGGGAAGGAAGGTGCTGAGGTCGCAGAGGGAGATGCTGTACTCGACGTTGAGTTCCCTGAGGACGCTCTCGGTGACGGACTTGATCTCGGTGAAGGAGGTCCTGGATGCGGCCTGGAGTGCGCACAGGTGGGTGACGCATTTGGTGTCTCTGATGACGTATCCCACCTCGAAGATCTTCTGGGGGAGGTCCCTGTTCTTGTTGTGCCTGAGGATCCTCATCAGGGAGGGCATCATGTATGCACGGAGGCAGGTGTGGTCCTCGGTGATGGGGTTCTTGACCTTGACGACATCGACTACGGGGAGTCCGGAAATCTCGAACTCCTCCCTCTCGTTGGAGAGGGTGAGGGTGGTGAGCTCCATGTATCCCATTCCGACCATGATGTCCTTGACGTTCTCGGAGAAGGTGGTCTCGGGGAGCAGCTTTCCGAAGGTCTGGGTCACGTTCATCTTCTTCATTCCGTACTTCTCGAATCCGTATCCGACGGCGACCTCCTCGTAGATGTCGGCGTCGTGCAGGATGTCGAACCTGTACGCGGGGATGTAGGCGGTGAGCCTGTCTCCGTCGCATTTACCGCCCATTCCGGACCTCTCGAGGGCCTTGACGGCCTCCTCTCCGGTGAGGGGGATTCCGTTGACGGCGTTGCAGGCTGCGAGGGACACGGTCCTCTCGGCGGGGGTGAAGTCGGGGTATACCTTCTTGGGTGCGCCCTCCATCTCCACGGAACAGATGTGTCCGCCCCTCTCGACGAGTGCCGCGGCGACGATGTTCAGTGAGGACTCGACGGACTTCTCGTCGAAACCGGTGACGTCGATGAAGATGTTCCTGGTGTTGACGGTGACGGTGGTCTGGGCACCGTTGATAATCGGGGGGAAGGAGAGGACGTCGCCGTTTGCGTCGAAGATCATGGGGTACTTCTCGTATCCGTCGAGGAGGTGGGCGAACGCCTTTCCCTTCTCGTGCTTCTCGAGGATCTCCCTGGGGGTCATGGCCTCGGTCTTAGTGAGGGGGACGAAGGACATGCCGTCGGGGTCGACGGCCCTGAAGGTGAAGGGAGGGACGACCTTGTCCAGGTCGTGCACTCCGATGGCGAGCTTGCTCCTCTTCCTTCCGAGGGTGGTGTGGAGCTTCTCCTGGAGCTCCATGACGGACTTGAGCGCCTGGTCGTCGATGGACACGCCCTTGACGACCGCGGCCATGAAGTAGGGCCTGATGGCCTTGACCTCGTCGGTGACGATGGCCTTCACTCCGGACTCCTCGATGTCGTAGCTCTTGAGTCCGGGCTCGAATCCCAGGAAGGCCTTGAGTCCGCGGGCGATTCCCTCCGCGGAGTACATGTCGGGCCTGTTGGGGAAGAGCGCGATGGCGGTGGCATCGGATCCCTCCTCGTGTTCGTCGAGGACCCCTCCGAGGAGGGGGACCTCTTTCAATACGGTCTCGATGGGGACGTCGCGTCCGATGATGCGGACGGTGTCCTTGTAACTGGTGTTCATCACTGGCATTTCTTACCCCTTCCCAATTCTGCGTGTGCCTTTCCGAGCTGTCCCGCGGCCTGTGCCGCGAGGGTTGACAGTTCTCCCGCGAGGACGGTGACGGCGAGGATCTCGGAGAGCTTCCTGGCCTTTCCGTTTCCGCTGCATCCGAGGATCTCGAGTGCCTCCCTCTGGCAGGGGAGCTTGGTTCCTCCGCCGACGGTTCCGACCTCGACCGCGGGCATCCTGACGCTGATGTACAGGTTGCCGTCCACGTTCTCGCAGTCGGTGAGGGTCATGCTTCCCCCGACGACCTGCGCGGGGTCCTGGCCGGTGGCGATGTAGAACGCGGCGACCATGTTGGCGGCGTGGGCGTTCGCACCGAGGGTTCCGGCCATGGAGGATCCGATGAGGTTCTTCCTGACGTTGGTCTCGACGATGGCCTCCGCGGTGGCGTGGAGCTTGGCCTCGACGATGTCCGCGGGGATGAGGGCCTCGGCAACGACGGTCTTGCCTCTTCCCTCGATCATGTTGATGGCAGCGGGCTTCTTGTCGCTGCACATGTTTCCGGAAACGGAGACCATCTCCGCGCCGGTTGCAACCTCTATCACCCTGCAGGCGGCCTCGGATGCGATGGTGGCCATGTTCATGCCCATGGCATCGCCGGTCTCGAAGGAGAACCTGAGGTAGAGTCCCCTTCCCATGGGGAACTTCTCGATCTTGGCGAGCCTTCCGTGGGAGGTGGTGGCCTTCACGGCCTCCTTGATCTCGTCCTCGTGGGCGTCGATCCACTGGATGGTCTGGCAGGCGTGCTCGAGGTCCCTGACCCTGAGGACGGGTGCACGGGTCATGTAGTCTCCGAAGACCCTGGTCCTGGAACCTCCTGCGGCGTTGATGACGGACATTCCTCTGGAGATGGATGCGATGAGTGCTCCCTCGGTGGTTGCGAGGGGGACGATGAACTCCCCGTTGGCATACTCTCCGGCGACCTTGACGGGTCCGGCCTAGCCGAGGGGGATCTGGATGGATCCGATCATGTTCTCGCAGTTGCGTGAGGCGGCCTCCCCGTCGAAGCAGCACTGGGCGATGCTGT
>JAKSHU010000053.1 GCA_024399175.1 archaeon | reverse complement strand
ATCGTCCGTGCCGGAACCAGGACCACCGAGGACGCATCCGGATACCAGCTGGCACGTCTGCTGTGCAGCTCCGAGGGAACCCTCGGAATCATCACCGAGATCACCTTTAAGATTACCACCAAGCCTAAGAAGTCCGCATCCTGCCTTGTCGCCTTCAACTCCGTCGTCGACGCTGGAGAGTGCATCGCCGCGATCATCGCCAAGCCCCTGATCCCGGCATCCTGCGAGCTCATGGACAAGGTCAGCATCAACGCCGTCAACAAGGCACGTGGAAACCCCCTGCCCGATGTCGAGGCTCTCATCATCGTCGAGGTCGACGGCGAGACCGATGAGATCATCCAGAGGGACCTCAAGATTGTCGAGGAGGTCGCGAAGACCCAGAAGTCCGTCTCTGTTACCCCCTCCTTCGACTCCAAGGAGATTGCCAAGTGGACCGATGCAAGGAAGTCCGTCCTCGCATCCCTTTCCGTGCTGAAGCCTGGCTACGTCTCCGTCTCCCTTGCGGACGACATGGGTGTCCCCGTGTCCCAGGTCCCCAAGGCCGTCGAGTTCTTCCAGCAGACCGCGGAGAAGTACAACGTCACCATCGCGACCTACGGACACGCGTCCGACGGAAACCTCCACACCAAGATGGTCCTCGACCCCACCAGAGCTGACGAGTGGGAGAGGGGATTCAAGGCCGTCGACGAGATCTTCGCCAAGTGCGTCGAGCTCGGAGGAACCGTCACCGGAGAGCACGGTGTCGGAATCTCCAAGGCCCTCAACTTCCAGCAGGAGAGGGAGAGTGAGCTCGAGTGCATCAGGGCCATCAAGAAGGCCTTCGATCCCAAGAACATCCTCAACCCCGGCAAGGCCGACCAGTGGAGGGGATCCCCCCTCAGGGACCTCAGGTACCCCTGCAAGGAATACATGTGAAACCGGATGGGGGACGACCCCCATCCTTCTTCTTTTTTTTCAAAAGGTTCCGACTGCGTCAGAACTGGTAGTATATCTGGGGGAGAAGTCCCAGGAAGTTGGACAGGAAGAGCAGTCCTGCGATGATTATGCTGATGAGCCAGACTGTGGTGTCCCATCTCATGACCTTGGCGCCGTCGAGTATTCCGATGGGGAGAAGGTTGAACAGTGCCAGTGAGGCATTGAGGGTGTACAACAGGTAGAACATTATCACGATGGGGCTTCCGTTGCAGACGATGCATCCCACGATTCCCACGGCGGAGAGGACGATGTTGACCATCGGTCCCGCGACGCTGATCTTTCCGTCCTGCTCGCTGTCCACGAATCCGCTGATATAGACCACGCCGGGGGCAGCGAAGAGGAATCCCACGAGACCCATGATGGGTGCGAAGAGGAGACCCATCGGGAACATGCGGTACTCCGACCAGAGTCCTAGCTTCTGGGCCGTGAACTTGTGTGCAAGCTCGTGCGCTATGAAGCTAAGCATCACGAGTGCCAGCATGAGCAGGACCATGCCTACGACCCCGTAATCACCCATGGTGTGTCTGAAATAGGTCGTCACGAAGCTGGTGTCCCTGAACATCAGCACGAATGCCAGGGTGAGAACCACGACGGAGACGAGAATGTCCCTCAGCTCGATCCTGCTGAATCTTCCGGGTTTCCTGGTGGAGTAGTCCCAATCCATGTCCAGCGCATCTCATTCAGCCTATATATCCTGCGGGGGGTCGCGTGAATGTCACGTAGGTGGGCAAAGAACCATAAAATAGGAGGGAATAAGCGCCCCCATGGTCCCTGTCAGGACGAATATCGCCAATGGAAAGGAAACGTGTCTCTGGTGCGACAACTGCGGCACACTGCTGCTCGGTCGCAGATGTTCCAAATGCGGTTCCACTGGCAGGGAGTTCGAGATCAACAGCCCCGGGGACATACGTCCCTGCATGGGTGACAGCGTGAGGATCCTCGAGGACCTCCTCGAGGAGGCGTTCGGCACCGCCATCCCCATCAAGGGATGCTCGGTCTTCTTCAACAAGGTGCCGGGCGAGGACAGGACCGACGAGATCATCGCCTACGGAAACGTCATCGGCGTCCTCCGCTTCGACATCGCGTCGGACAGGCTGAGGGTCGAGCTGAGACAGGCGGGAGCCGAGCGCGGGGACCCGGTCGGCACGAAGAACATCGGGAGGAGCTTCGGGGTCTCCGGACATCTCAAGGGCAAGTCTGTCCCCGGCGAGAACGTGTCTGAGGTCATAGGCACGTTCTCCAGCGAGGATCCCATCATCGTGAGGAAGGGGCTCAAGATGGGGCCCGGGATCGCGATGGCGGACAGCGACAAGATGAAGTCCGCCGAGAAGGCCCTCAGGATAAGGGACCTCAACACCCTGTCGGGCATAACCATCTGTCCCAACGCGGGACGTGACGTGTTCGTGGAGTGCAACCGCGGACATCTGGAGAAGCTCGAGAACACCGCGGTGAACGAGGTGCGCAGTTACGTGAAGGGAAAGACCCAGCCGGTCACAGTCTCCTTCTCCGGAGGAAAGGACTCCCTCGCCGCTTACGGCATCGCGGCCAAGGCCGTGAAGTCTCCCGAGCTGCTCTTCACCAACACCGGTCTGGAGTTCCCGGAGACCCTCGAGTATGTTGAGAGGTTCGTGAGGAACCGCAGACTCGTCCTCCACACCGCACAGGCTGGAAACGCCTTTAAGGACAACGTGGACACGTTCGGTCCGCCCGCCAAGGACTTCAGATGGTGCTGCAAGGTGTGTAAGCTCGGACCGATTTCCGAGCTGATCTCCAGGAATTATCCGAAGGGAACGATCACCTGCGAGGGAAACAGGTCCCTCGAGTCGTTCACACGTGCCGGAACCGAGTTGGTGACGAGGAATCCGTTCGTCCCCAACCAGATCAACCTCAACCCGGTCAGGAACTGGTGTGCGGCCGAGATCTGGGGCTACATATGGATGAAGGGGCTGGAGTACAACCCTCTCTACGAGCGTGACTTCGAACGCATCGGCTGTTATCTGTGCGCCTCCTGTCTCGCCAGCGAATGGAGGAACACGGCCAGGATCCACCCGGAGATGTACCAGGACTGGGAGAGTTACCTCCATGCGTATGCCGAGCGGAACGGACTTCCTCCCGAGTACATCGACATGGGCTTCTGGAGGTGGAAGGTCCTCCCTCCCAAGATGAGGCAGCTCGCCGACGGCCTCGAGCTCAAGATGGAGCCCAGGGGCGGCAACGGACTCTCGATGAAGCTGATGAAGGGTGCCTCGGTCTGCGTGGCCGGCGGATACTCTATGGAGGCCATCGCCACCGTTCCCCGCAACAGGGACTTCGCCTATGTCGAGGACGCCCTGCGCACCGTGGGTGATGTAAAGTACTCCTCCGAGTTCGAGATCGCCATGGTCAGGATGAAGACCGGAAAGGCCAGGCTCTTCGGTGGAGGACAGGTGTCCGTGACCGCTGAGGATGCCGCCGGTGCCGAGAGGACCTTCGAGAAGGCCGTCAAGGCGCTCATCCGTGCGGAGCTGTGCACACAGTGCGGAATCTGTGCGAAGACCTGTCCCCGCAAGGCCATCCGCATAAAGGGTGGGATGAAGGTGGATCCGGAACGCTGCACCTCCTGCGGCAAGTGCGAGAGCGCGTGCATGGTGGTCCACTACTACGACAAGATCATGTCGGGCAAGACCCTGCCCGCCCCCGAGGCCTGCGCGATGCCCTCCGCGCAGAAGACCCAGACCTCCGAGAGACGTGACGGTTTCCGTGGCGGGAACGGTCGCAGGCCGCAGGGAGGAAGGTCCCAGAACCGCGGTGGTGGACAGCCCCAGCGTTCCGGAGGAAACCGCAACGGAGGCCGTGACGCCGCCCATGGAGGACGCGACGGCTCCCGCGGGCCGAGGAACCAGGGCGGAGGAAGACCTCAAAACAGGGGCGGCCACGGGCAGTCCTCCCGCGGAAACGGCAGGAACGGTCAGTCGGGACAGCAGCCCCGCGGCGGAGGATCCCGTCCGCGCCTTTGAAATACCACTTTTTTGATGGCTGTCTATGGATATGTTCTATGTCGCGGCAGCACTCGCGTTCGCGCCTGCCCTCCTGTTGATGTACCTTCTCCTGAGGCCGTACACCTATCCCGCCACCGAACATCCATATTTCAGCGACCCCTCGTTCTTCATGCTTTTCGCCGTGGGGCTCGTCGGGGGAACCATAATGTTCCTCGTCTACTCATACATCGCCAACAGCGTGATCGCGGTCATCGTGTACTCGCTGATCCAGGTGATGGTCATCGTGGCCTGTCTAAACCTCAAGAGGTATCGCGGCAAGTCGGACAGCATCTTCTACGGGTTCGGATTCGGTCTCGGTGCCGGTGCCACGACCGGAATGGGTCTCATCTACTGGTTCGCCACCTCCGCGAGCAGGCTCGGCGGATCCCTCGAGATCCTGGACTATGTGTTCCTCTTCGTCCTGTCCCTCGCGATGACCCTGCAGTTCAGCTCCATCGGAATAACCGTCGGGGACGGAATCGCAAGGCACAACCCGATGCAGTTCGCGGTCCAGGCGATGATCTACAACTTCGTGTTCTGGATGGTCTTCTCCGTGACACTCCTCAACTCCGGTTCGTCCCTCTACTTCTACGGAGTGTCCGTGATGTGTCTCGCCATCTCCGTGATGTATCTCCTGTATGCCTACAAGAAGGAGATCGGAACGATGGTGGCCGAGGTCAACCGCATGGCCAAAAAAGGAAAGAAGTTTGACGAGTGATCAGGCGGAGTATCTTCCGTACTTGGTCTCGTGGACATAGCCGTGCACGAGCATGGCCTTGAGCATCTTCTCCGCGTTCTTGGGCTCGATCCTCTCGAGGTCCTCGAACGTGAACTCTCCGTAGACCTTGGTCAGTCCCTCGGACAGGCAGGTCATCTTCTCCTCGAGGGTGTGGCAGTGGTCATACCTGTACTCGAGGGTGGAGTAGGGGTCGATATCCTCCGAGATGGGCTTCTTGACCTCGTTCTCGGTGAATCCGGTAATTTGGTTCAGGGCGGCCCTACACATGGCTGGGTCATCGCTCTGGTAGTAAATCCTGTGCACCTTGTGCTCGCTTCTCGCTCCGCAGTAGGGACATTTGGAGGACTTGTCACCCTTGTCGATGATCCTCTTCCTCCTGCATTCCAGACAGGCGATGACGGCGAACATGGTATCAGTGGAAGTCGCAGAACACTAGGGACGAGATGCAGCAGCCGTACATATCCTGGGGGACCGAGAGTTCCTCCACGCGATAGTGGATCTCGCCGAACTCGACTCCGCGGATGCGCGACATCTCCTCCATCTTCCTCTTCAGCTCGCATCTGAGGTCCTCGGCGTTGCCGTGGAGATGTCCCTCGGCGACATAGCCTCCGTGTCCGTCCTTCCTGTAGGTGTACGCGATCCCGGCGGCGAGGTTCTCGCCCGAGTATCCCCTCATCTGGGACAGGACGCAGAAGGTGACGGTCCCCATGGGGATCTCCCTGATCTCCACCTCGCGGGCCCCGTCGGGGATGACCGAGGATACGGCCACGAGGTTCTGCTCGCTGATGTGTGCCTTCATGAGTGCCAGATCGAAGGCGTTGAGGTCTGAGACGGGACTCGTCGCGTGTCCCGACGTGATGAAGAATTCCTTTGGTACGTGTACTGCCATTGTATCATCCATAGAGGTTCTGGTTGACCATCTGCTGCTGTGCCTGGGCGCGGATCCTGGATTCGATCTCCTCGGCCTCGAGGACCAGGGGTTCGGGGTCCAGATGCAGGCGGGGTACGATCCTCTGCAAGGGTTCCACCAGCTCGGAGGCGGCCCTGGGGTCGGGTATCTGCGGGTGGGCGGGGGAGATCAGGCAGATGGTGTTGGTTCCGTCCATTTTGCCCTGGAAGATGCCCACTCCGGACATTCCGCGTATGAGGCCATCATCCATCGTGTTGACCTCGGCCTCCTTGAGGAGATCCCTCATCTCCTGGTTGGAGTAGGCTCCTATGACCGTGGTGTTCTGCTCCATCCTGGGTATTCCGTCCAGGAAGATGATCTGCGTTGCACCCATCTCCTTCACGATGTTGAGGAGGGTCTGCGTGAACTCGTAGGTCTGCTCGGGCTTCGGTGCGAGCTCCGAGGAGATGATGATGAGGTCTCTGGCCTTGACGCGCTTCTTCGGTGCGGGCTTGACGACCTCCTCCGCAGGGGTCTCGGTCTCCTCTCCCTCCGCGGGCTTGGCCTTCTTCTTTCTCCTGGCCTTGGGGACCGCGCCGGCGTGGATCCTGATGGGAGGGTACGCATTCCCTTCCTGGATGAGGGTGTACTGCTGCACATCGGGGAACGTTATCCCCGCGACCACCGGCAGCTTCAGCTCACGGGCCATGAAACTGGTCATTATGGAGCCGACGAGGCCTATGCTCGGGAATCCGATGATAGCTATGGGGTCCTTCAGCTCCTTCTGTTCATACCAGAACACTACGGGGTCGCTCATTGGCTCGCCATGCCCGACAGCATATTTGATTGTTGGGTGTGTGCCTGGCAATGCGTGGGGCACCACCGTGCGCGAGCGTTCCGCAGGGGGTCGGACGTGGCACATAATTTTATCCGACGCAGGACATGCGAGGCCCATGCAGAACAATCCTATCGAAGTCACCAGGACGGCCGGAGGGATCCCCGTCATAACCGAGCACGTGCCGACAAGTGCCAGTGCCGGATTCCTTGTTGCAGTGCGCACCGGTTCCAGGGACGAGCACGATGGGATCTACGGACTCTCCCACCTTCTGGAGCATACAGTGTTCAGGGAGACGAAGACCCGCAACTCGTTCGAGATGGCCAAGGAGATGGAGGGTGCCGGAGGGGAGCTCAACGCGTTCACCTCGAAGGAGATGACCGGATACTACGGGATCACCCTCGGCGAGACCGCCGACGTGGCGATGAAACTGGTGGGGGACATTGTCGCCAATCCCCTGATCAACGAGAACGACACCGCCCTGGAGAAGGAGATCGTCCTCCAGGAGCTCAGCATGGTGAAGTCCGAACCTGAGTCGTATATCCACGACCTGTTCGAGGAGAACCTGTGGGAGGGTCACGACCTCGGACGTGACGAGGGAGGAAGCGAGGAGACCGTCATCCCTCTCACCCACGAGGATCTGAGGAAGTACTATGACGAGAGATACGGAAGACCCAACCTGGCGGTCTTCGCCACCGGCAGCTTCGACAGGGACAGCGTCGTGGAGTGGGCCGAGGAGACCTTCGACACGATGGACGCACCGGTCGTCAACCAGAGGTCCGCACCGAGCATGCCCGGTGCGAGATACACCTGCGTGGACCACAACTCAGAGCACCTGAACATCGGATTCGGATTCCCTGTGGACCAGCTCGATGCCAGGGGGCGCGCCGTCTGCAAGGTGCTCGGGGCGGTGATGGGCGCGGGAACAAGTTCCAGACTGTTCCAGAACGTCCGTGAGAAGAACGCCCTCGTGTATTCTATCTACAGCACGAGCGACCATTACAGCGACGCGGGATACATCTCCTCGTTCATGTCCTGCACGGGCAAGAACGCCGTCAAGGCCCTTGAGGAGACCGCGAGGTCCTTCTCCGACTTCAGGAGGAACGGATTCGAGGAGGGTGAGCTCCAGAGGACCAAGAACCTCCTCAAGGGTGCCGTGGCAAGAGGTGCCGAGACCACTGACAACAGGATCTACCGCATGTGCATGGGCTACATGACCCACGGAAGTGCCAGCAGTCTAGCGGAGTCCCTCGAGATGATCGATTCGGTCACCGAGGACGAGATAATGGCGGCTGCCGAGAAGTATCTCTCGACCGACAGGCTGAACATCACCGTGCTCGGTCGCTGCGGAAAGAAGGTTCAGTCCTTCGACGCGTCTGCGCTGGACATCTGATCGCGGTCCGTCCTGAATGTGTCGAGGACATGCAGGACCGCCCTCTCGGCGGACTCCTGTCTCTCGGCCACCTCGGGGGTCAGCTCCTCGCTCATAGTGGCCATGTCCTTGATCTCCATCGCGACGAACTTGATCTGGAGAGGCATCGAGTCGGGATCCATCTCACGGCCAATCTTTATCGCGGTGGCGACGTTGATGTCGTGGGAGGGCACGTCGTGAACGGTGGACTCGAAGTCGGCAACATCGAATATGAGAATTGTGCCAGGATCGTAGTTCCAGGTCTGGATGGCATCCACGATGACCGCATAGCTGTATCCCCTCAGCAGGGGGAGGAGCTCCAGTCCGCCGACGGCCTCCTGGAAGCAGTCCACATCCGGCATGCCCAGTTTCTGGATGTTCTCGGAGATGCGGAGACCGATCGAATCGTCGGTCATGATGGGACTTCCGATTCCAATTACTGCCAAGCGACCGTTGAGTGCCATGTTTGGAAGATTGGGGGAATCATTAAAACGTTGTCGTTGGGGGCACGGTGCGGTTTATCCGTGATCCCGGACGGGTTTAACCTGTTCTCTAAACCCCGCTAGCCTTTTATCGTCCGCCCCCAATCCCGTCCGTGATGGATATCAAGGTCCGCACCGAGCAGATCATCAACGGGCAGTCGATCACCAACCGTCAGCTCGAGGCCCTGTGGGCCGTCGGCAAGACGGGGAGCATGTCTGCCGCCGCCAAGAAGCTCGGAGTGTCTGTCCCAGTCATCCACCGTTATGTCTCCAACATAGAGGCCGCCGCGGGGGAGCCGGTCACCAAGTCCACTCCCATGGGCACCGTTCTGACGGAGGCGGGCAAGCACATCTCCGACACCTATGTGGCGGGGGAGGCGAGGTGCAGGGACGACCGCGGATTCACCGTGGCCTGCAGTCCCGTCACCGAGGACCTGATGATGTCCGTGTTCTCGTCACTGAAGATGACCGACGTCGAGCTGGTCGTCTCTGATGACGCCCACAACGCGAGGATGATGATCGAGGGACTCGCGGACATGGCACTCATCGACGATCCCCTCTACCTCTTCGACATCGACGAGTACGGTTACGACGCGGAGGAGATCGGCTACATGGGGATGGTCTACGTCAACAACGGTCCGTCGTTCATCCGCTACAAGTACGGTGCGCAGAGGGTCGCGTTCATGTTCCTCGACACGATGAACTCCGAGTACACCATCGATGCGGAGACCTACTCTCTCTCCGAGATGCTCGGTTCCAACAAGAGCTTCTTCGTCGACGAGTTCCTCCTCACCAGGAAGGGACTGAGGCTGAAGAGCGCGGTGGATCCCAAGATCCTCCGTCACGCCATAACCGCAATCTACCGTTCCGAGAACAAGACGGTGGTCAAGCTCGTCAACGCCCTCAAGGCGAGGCATCTCGCCTGATCGCGCGGAATCGGTCATTTTTAGTGTTACCTTATACAGTAATACCGGCCTGTCATCACCACTCTCTATTATATAGAGTGATAAAATTCTGAACTCCGAGGATTATTATGGAGTTCAAAAACAACCCCGAATTCGAGCAGCAGCTCGCAGCCCTCGGCGGAGCTGACGCAAAGCTCTGTTTCCAGTGTGGAACCTGTACCGCAGGATGCCCCTCCGGAAGGCGCACCTCCTACAGGGTCAGGAAACTCGTCCGCATGGCCCAGCTCGACATGAAAGATGAGATCGTCAACAGCGACGAGCTCTGGATGTGCAGCACCTGTTACACCTGCATGGAGAGGTGCCCCCGCCGCGTCCCCATCGTCGATGTCATCATCGCTCTCAGGAACATCGCAGTCTCCGAGGGTCACATCAACGACAAGCACAAGGGAACTGCAAAGAACCTCTACAACCTCGGACACACCGTCCCCATCAACGACGAAGTCAAGGCCAACAGGGCAAAACTCGGACTTCCCGAAGTTCCCCCCACCGTTCTCGCAAACAAGAAAACAATGAATGAGCTCAAAGCAATTCTTGATGCTGCAGGATTCGACAGCATCGCTAAGGAGTGATTTCAATGGCTAAATCAG